>NZ_JBHJQP010000293.1:0-4874 GCF_042262625.1 Streptomyces sp. NPDC056347
GTGCCCGGTGCCCCCGAGGGCCACCGGGCACCGCCGCGCCCGTACACCGGAGCGCTCCCCGGAGTGCGGACTCCATCGTATTTTCCGGACCATATGTACGGAGTACGTACCGAACGCACCGCCCGATGCCTTCCGGCGCGACCGGAACATTAGACTCATCGGACCGGCATGCTCGACCAGCTCAAGACGCAAGGAGGCACGGGTGGCCCTGCTGACCCGCATCGGTGGACCGCGTGACCTGGACCGGCTCACGCCCGAGCAGCTGGAGCAGCTCGCCGAGGAGATCCGCACCTTCCTCGTCGACGCGGTGTCCAAGACCGGCGGCCACCTCGGCCCCAACCTGGGCGTCGTCGAGCTGACCATCGCCCTGCACCGGGTCTTCGACTCGCCGAAGGACAAGGTGCTGTTCGACACCGGACACCAGAGCTATGTGCACAAGCTCCTCACCGGCCGCCAGGACTTCTCGAAGCTCAAGAGCAAGGGCGGCCTCTCCGGCTACCCCTCCCGTGCCGAGTCCGAGCACGACGTGATCGAGAACTCGCACGCCTCCACGGTGCTGGGCTGGGCCGACGGCCTCGCCAAGGCCAACGAGGTGCTCGGCAAGGACGACCACGTCGTCGCGGTCATCGGTGACGGCGCGCTCACCGGCGGTATGGCCTGGGAGGCGCTGAACAACATCGCCGCCGCCAAGGACCGCCCGCTCGTCATCGTCGTCAACGACAACGAGCGCTCCTACGCGCCGACCATCGGCGGCCTGGCCAACCACCTCGCCACGCTGCGCACCACCGACGGATACGAGCGCTTCCTGGCCCGCGGCAAGGACCTCCTGGGGCGCACCCCCGTCGTCGGGAAGCCGCTGTACGAGACGCTGCACGGCGCCAAGAAGGGCCTCAAGGACTTCATCGCCCCGCAGGGCATGTTCGAGGACCTCGGCCTGAAGTACGTCGGCCCGATCGACGGTCACGACATCGAGGCCCTGGAGTCCGCGCTCCAGCGTGCCAAGCGCTTCGGCGGCCCCGTCATCGTGCACTGCATCACCGAGAAGGGCCGCGGCTACACCCCGGCCCTCCAGGACGAGGCGGACCGCTTCCACGCCGTCGGCAAGATCCACCCGGACACCGGGCTGCCCATCGCCTCCTCGGGCCTGGACTGGACCTCCGTCTTCGGCGAGGAGATGGTCAAGCTCGGCAAGGAGCGCGAGGACATCGTCGCGATCACCGCGGCCATGCTCCAGCCGGTCGGGCTGACCAAGTTCGAGAAGGAGTTCCCGGACCGGATCTACGACGTCGGCATCGCCGAGCAGCACGGCGCGGTCTCCGCGGCCGGCCTCGCCACCGGCGGGCTGCACCCCGTCTTCGCGGTGTACGCCACCTTCCTCAACCGCGCGTTCGACCAGGTCCTGATGGACGTCGCGCTGCACAGGTGCGGGGTGACCTTCGTCCTGGACCGGGCCGGGATCACCGGTACCGACGGCGCCTCGCACAACGGCATGTGGGACATGTCGATCCTCCAGTGCGTGCCCTCCCTCCGGATCGCCGCCCCGCGCGACGCCGACCAGGTCCGGGCCCAGCTCCGCGAGGCCGTCGAGGTCGACGACGCGCCGACCGTGGTCCGCTTCTCCAAGGGCGCGGTCGGCCCGGCGGTCAAGGCCGTCGGCCGGGTCGGCGGGATGGACGTGCTGCGCGAGCCCGGCACCACCCGGCCGGACGTACTGCTGGTCTCGGTCGGCGCGCTCGCCCCGATGTGCCTGGAGATCGCCGACCTGCTGGAGGCCCAGGGCATCTCGACGACCGTGGTCGACCCGCGCTGGGTCAAGCCGGTCGACGAGGCGATGGCCCCGCTCGCCGAGCGGCACCGGGTCGTCGTCACCGTCGAGGACAACAGCCGGGCCGGCGGTGTCGGCTCCGCCGTCTCCCAGGCCCTGCGCGACGCCGGGGTCGACGTACCGCTGCGCGACTTCGGAATCCCGCCGCGCTTCCTGGACCACGCCTCCCGCAAGGAGGTCATGGCCGAGATCGGGCTGACCGCGCCGGACATCGCCCGCCAGGTCACCGGTCTGGTCGCCAAGCTGGACGGCCGCTTCGAGACCGCGGCCGACGCCGACGTGGTGATCGAGCCCGCCCGCGACTGACGCCGCTCCGGCCGGTCGCGCCACCGCGCGGTCCCCCGGCCGGACCCGTCACCGTACGGCCGATGGGCCGGTCGGGGCACCCTGTACGGGTGGTCCGACCGGCCCATTCGCGTGAAATCGCCCGATTCGTCGCCCTGTCCCGTCGTGGTGGTCCGGAACCTTGGCGTACACGACGAATGCGCGGAGGTACGCCGGTGACTGCCCAGCAGGACACACCACCCAGCGGTGACGGACTGTTCCGGACCAAGACGGTCGAGGAGTCCATCCGCGACACCGAGGAGCCGGAGCACGCGCTCCGCAAGTCCCTCTCCGCCCTGGACCTCACGGTCTTCGGCGTGGGCGTCATCATCGGCACCGGCATCTTCGTCCTCACCGGCAAGGTCGCCAAGGAGACGGCGGGACCCGCCACCGCGCTCGCCTTCGTCGTCGCCGGGATCGTCTGCGCGCTGGCCGCGCTCTGCTACGCCGAGTTCGCCTCCACCGTCCCGGTCGCGGGCTCCGCGTACACCTTCGCGTACGCCTCGCTGGGCGAGCTGGTCGCCTGGATCATCG
The DNA here is from genome assembly GCF_042262625.1 of Streptomyces sp. NPDC056347. Lineage (NCBI taxonomy): Bacteria > Bacillati > Actinomycetota > Actinomycetes > Kitasatosporales > Streptomycetaceae > Streptomyces > Streptomyces sp. NPDC056347. Next base: position 2,684 of record NZ_JBHJQP010000293.1, read on the forward strand.
GCTGGGACCTGGTGCTGGAGTTCGCGCTGGGCACGGCGGTGGTGGCGGTCGGCTGGTCCGGCTACGTCCGCTCGCTGCTGGACAACTTCGGCTGGCACATCCCCGACGTGCTCTCCGGAACCGACGCGGCAAAAGGTTTCGGCTTCGACATCCTGGCGTTCTTCCTGGTGCTCGTGCTGACCGTGGTGCTGGTGCTCGGGATGAAGCTCTCCGCCCGGGTCACGACCGTGGTGGTGGCCATCAAGGTCGTCGTGGTCCTGGTCGTGATCATCGCCGGGAGCTTCTTCGTGAAGGCGGCCAACTACTCGCCGTTCATCCCCGAGGCGCAGCCGCAGACGGCGGGCTCCGGCCTGACCGAGCCGCTGGTCCAGCTGATGTTCGGCTACGCGCCCACCAACTTCGGCGTCATGGGCATCTTCACCGCCGCGTCCATCGTCTTCTTCGCCTTCATCGGCTTCGACGTGGTGGCCACCGCGGCCGAGGAGACCAAGCTCCCGCAGCGCGACATGCCGCGCGGGATCCTCGCCTCGCTCTTCATCTGCACCGTGCTCTACGTCGCCGTCTCGCTGGTGGTGACCGGCATGGAGCACTACTCCGACCTGTCGGTGGAGGCCCCGCTCGCCGATGCCTTCAAGGCCGTCGGCCATCCCGTCTACGCCGGGCTGATCAGCTTCGGGGCCGCGATCGGCCTCACCACCGTCTGCCTGATCCTGCTGCTGGGACAGACCCGGGTCTTCTTCGCGATGAGCCGGGACGGGCTGCTCCCGAGGTTCTTCTCCAAGACCCACCCGAAGTTCGGCACCCCGTACCGCCCGACCGTCCTGCTCGGCGTGATCATCGCCGTCGTCGCCGGTTTCACCAGCATCAACGAGCTGGCGGCGCTGGTGAACATCGGTACGCTCTTCGCCTTCGTCGTGGTCGCCCTCGGGGTACTGGTGCTGCGCCGCACCCGCCCCGACCTGCCCCGCGCCTTCCGTACCCCCTGGGTGCCGTTCATCCCGGTCGCTTCGGTGGCCGCCTCGGTCTGGCTGATGCTCAATCTTCCGGCGGAGACCTGGCTGCGGTTCGGCATCTGGATGGCGATCGGCGTGATCGTCTACTTCACCTACGGGCGCACCCACAGCCGGCTGCACGCGCGGAGAACCGGCAGGTGACAGCGGTGCCGCCAGGGGGCCGGGGAGGGGCCATAGGATGCTCGTATGACTTGGCTGATCACGGGTGGTGCGGGTTTCATCGGAGCGCACGTCGTACGGGCGATGCTCGACGCGGGCGAGCGGGCGGTGGTGTACGACGACCTGTCGACCGGTGACCCGGCCCGGATTCCCGGCGGGGTCCCCTTCGTCAAGGGCTCCACTCTCGACCGGGAGGCGCTGGACCGGGCGATCGCCGAGCACGGTGTCGACGGTGTCGTGCATCTGGCGGCCAAGAAGCAGGTCGCCGAGTCGGTGGCCCGCCCGCTCCACTACTACCGGGAGAACGTGTACGGACTGCAGACCCTGCTGGAGGCCGTCACCGCCGCGGGGGCCCGCCGCTTCCTGTTCTCCTCGTCGGCCGCGGTCTACGGTCTGCCCGACGTGGACCTGGTCACCGAGAGCACGCCGTGCGTCCCGATCAACCCGTACGGCGAGACGAAGCTGGCCGGCGAGTGGATGGTCCGCGCGGCGGGCGCGGCGCACGGCATGGCGACGGCCTCGCTGCGGTACTTCAACGTGGCGGGCGCGGCCTCTGCGGACCTCGCCGACACGGGGGTCTTCAACCTGGTCCCCATGGTCTTCGAGAAGCTCACCCGGGGCGAGGCCCCGCTGGTCTTCGGCGACGACTACGCCACCCCGGACGGCACCTGCGTCCGCGACTTCATCCACGTCGCCGACCTCGCCTCGGCCCATGTCGCCGTGGCACGGGCGCTCGACACCCGCGGCGCGGGGAGTGACCTCACGGTCAACATCGGCCGGGGCGAAGGCGTCTCCGTACGCGAGATGATCGCCCTGATCGGCGAGGTCACCGGCTACGGGCCGGCCGCCGAACCGGCCGTCCGGCCCCGCCGCCCCGGCGACCCGGCCCGGGTGGTGGCCGCCGCCGACCTGATGCGTTCCGAGCTGGAGTGGACCGCGCGGCACGAGGTGCGCGCGATGGTCGAGTCGGCCTGGGAGGGCTGGTGCCTGCACCACCCCGAGGCGCGGCGCTGACGGAC
>NZ_JBHJQP010000294.1:0-4718 GCF_042262625.1 Streptomyces sp. NPDC056347
CTCGCTGACGGTGACCTTCTCGTCGTTCTTCAGCTGGTCGATCAACTGCTTGACCTTGGGCTTGTCCCAGTCGACGTTGCCGTTGCTGAAGCCCGCGACCGGCATGTTCATCGACTTGCCCTCGCCGCTCGTGACGCCCTTCATCGCGAAGAACATCTGGCCCAGCGACCAGAGCGACATGTCCTTGTCCACGATCAGGGTGTCCAGCCCGGCGCCCATCGTCGGGTACAGCTTGAACGGATTGAGGATCGTGGACGGCGTCGCCGTCTGGCTCGCCAGCGCCGCGAGGAACTTCTGCTGGTTCTTCGTACGGGCCAGGTCGGCCTCGGCGAAGGCGTACCGGGTGCGGACGAAGGCCAGCGACTGCTCGCCGTTCAGCGTCTGCTTGCCCGCCTGGAAGTCGGCGCCGGACTTCTTGTCCTTGAACGCCTTGGGGATGTCCAGCTCGACGCCGCCGATCGCGTCCACGATCTTGGCGAAGCCGCCGAAGCCGATCTCGACGTAGTGGTCGATGCGCAGCCCGGTGTTGAACTCGACGGTACGGACGAGGAGTTCGGGGCCGTCCATGGCGTACGCGGCGTTCAGCTTGGTGAAGCGGCCGCGGGCCGGGTAGAGCTTGCCGGACTCGGACCCCTTGAACGAGGGGATCTCGACGTTCGAGTCGCGCGGCAGCGAGATCAGCGTCGGCCCGTTGGAACCGTCGTGCAGGATCATCATCGAGTCGGTCCGCTTGCCGGCGGCGGAACCGGTGTGGAGCTTCTTCTTGTCCTCGGCCGTCATGCCCTCGCGGCTGTCGGAGCCGACGATCAGGTAGTTGGTGCCCTCGCCGCTCTCCGGCCGCTCGATGACCTTGGAGAGGTCCACCTCGCGCTTGAGCTTGGAATCGGCCCAGAAGTACGTGCCTATGGAGACCGCGAGGACCACGACCACCAGGGTCAGCGCGCCTATCTTGATGCGGCGGCGCCAGTCGGGCGCCGAGCGGCCCCGGGGGGCGTGCCCGTTGCCGCCCCGGCCGTCGCCGTGCCCACCGCCGTGGCCGTCGCCCCGGCCACCGCCGTAGACCTGGCCCGTGTTGTAACCGCTGTCGTAGCCGTTGCTCTCGTCGTGGCCGCCGTACTGGGGCGGCTCCGCCCGGCGCTGCCGGGGCGGGGCGGCGGGCTGCGGCGGGGCGGGGCGCTGCCGGGGCGGGGCTGAGGGGCGCTGGACATGCCGCATCGCGCGGGCGCCCTCGGGTCGCTCGCCGGCGCTGCCCTGCCCGTAGCGGTTACCGCCGCGGTTGTCGTCGGACCATCCCTCGGGCCAATCGTTCATGCGGTCCAGTGTGCAGGCCGAGGGCGCCCCTCTTACAGGGGGAGCGGGAAATCGGATCGGGGCTGTTGCCAAGCTGATGCATTGCGACCGGGTGGCGACCGGACGACGACCGGACCCGTGCGCCCCGCATAAGGTGGACTGTATGACAGATCAGGCCTCGCGCCCGGAGAGCGACATCCCGGGCAAGTCCACCGCCGCTTCCCGGACCACCCTCAGCCACATCATGACCGGCAACGACACCAACCTGCTGGGTACGGTGCACGGCGGCGTGATCATGAAGCTGGTCGACGACGCCGCGGGGGCCGTGGCGGGGCGGCACTCCGGCGGTCCCGCCGTGACGGCCTCCATGGACGAGATGGTCTTCCTGGAGCCGGTACGGGTCGGTGACCTGGTCCACGTCCGGGCCCAGGTGAACTGGACGGGCCGCTCCTCGATGGAGGTCGGCGTCCGGGTCATGGCCGAGCGGTGGAACGAGTCCACCCCCGCCCAGCAGGTCGGCAGCGCCTACCTGGTCTTCGCCGCGGTGGACGCGGACGGCAGGCCGCGCCCCGTACCGCAGGTGATCCCGGAGACGGAGCGCGACCGGCGGCGCTACCAGGAGGCGCAGATCCGGCGCACCCACCGCCTCGCCCGCCGCCGTGCGATCAAGGAGCTGCGGGAGAAGCGCGCCGCGGAGGGCATCGAGGACTGAGCCCCGGCCGCTCTGTCACGGGCAGGCCACCTGGTCGCCCGTGACCGCGTCGTACGGGCCGCTCTGCGGCTCCTCGGCCCGCACCCGGCGCACCTCGCCGAAGTCCGTCCCGGCCGTCACCCGGATCGTGGGCCCCTGTCCCTTCACCGGGTGCAGCCGCGCCCCCGGCAGGGCGAGCGCCAACGACCTCGCGGACCGGTCCCAGCGCGGGTCGTACGAGACCAGGGTCTGTTCCAGGTCGTGGTCGTCGCCGGTCAGCGGGGCGCGGGTGGTGTCGAAGCCGGTGGCGCGCAGCGCGTCGTCGACCTTCTGCCCGAGCCCGTCCTTCGGGGTCCCGTTGTAGACCTGGACCCGGATCCGCTTCGGGTCCACGTCGACCGTCAGCGCCTGCGGGCGCGCGGCGTGCGCGGGGGCGAGCGGTTCGTCCTCGCGCAGTGCCCGGAAGAGCTTCCTGGACTTCACCGGGTCCCAGGTGACCGTCGAGCCGATGCCCCTGACCGGGTGCGAGACGTTCCCCATCGGTACGGAGGTGAACTCCGAGGACGCGGGGGAGAAGCCCCGCATCGCCCGGCCGAGCTCCAGCATCTGCTCCGCGCCGAAGCCCTCGTCGGCCCGGACCGAGTCCAGCACCGTCGAGACGACGTCCTGGAACTTCACCGGGTTCAGCAGCACGCCGCTGCCGGTCGCCTGCTCGATCAGTGAGGCGAGGAACCTCTGCTGGCGCTGCATCCGGCCCAGATCGGCGGCCCCGTCGATGTGCCGGGAGCGTACGTACTGGAGGGCCTGCCCGCCGTTCAGCTCATGGGGGCCCGCGGCCAGGTTCAGGCCGGTGTACGCGTCCTTCAGCGGCCGAGGCGTGCAGATCCGCACCCCGCCCAGGGTGTCCACGGTCCGCATGAAGCTGGTGAAGTCGACCTCCAGGTAGTGATCGATCTTGATGTCCGTCATGTTCTCGACGGTCCGCACGGTCAGGTTCGGGCCGCCCTCGGCGTAGGCCGCGTTCAGCTTCATCGGGCGTGCGGGGCGTGGTGCGCCGGTACCGGGGTTCCGGTGCGCGGGGACGTCGGCGTAGCTGTCGCGGGGCAGCGAGACGACGCTGGCACGCTTCTTGTCGGCCGACAGGTGCACCAGCATGATCGTGTCGGTGCAGTGGCAGGGCGCGCCGCCCAGCCGGTACTTCCGCTTCTCCTCCGGGGTGATCCGGTCACGGCCGTCGGTGCCGACGAGCAGCAGATTGGTGCCGGCGCCCGCGCTCGGCCGGTTCTTCATGTCCTTGAACGGGTCGATCCGGTCGACCCCGGTGTCCAGGCCGGACACCACCGCGTGGCCGACCCCGCCCGCCCCGAGGACCAGCACCGACAGCCCGGTCACCAGCCGTGCGCCCCAGCGTGGCCGTTCGTCCTGTCTCCTGGGCCTGGGCCGCGGCGGAACCCCGCGGTAGCTCGACGGGCCCAGGGAGCGGTGCGTGCCGGGCACGGGGTACCTCCGGGGGTGCGAGGGAAGGGACCGTCCGTACAGTAGGTCAATATGATCTTTTGTCCGCCATGCCGCCCAGCGGGGCGCGCCGGTGTCCCCCATTCGCGGTAACGTGGCGGCCGAATCATGCCGCCTGGTGGGGTTCCCAACCCCCGGCGCCCCCGAGGACCACCGAGGACCACCATGTCTGCCGCGCAGCACCCCGCCGTCTCCGTGATCATGCCGGTGCTCAACGAGGAACGTCACCTCAGGAACTCCGTCCGGCACATCCTGGAGCAGGAGTACGCGGGCGAGATGGAGGTGGTGATCGCGCTCGGCCCCTCCACGGACCGCACCGACGAGATCGCCGCCGAGCTGGTGCGCGAGGACCCCCGGGTGCACACCGTCCCGAACCCGACCGGCCGCACCCCGGCCGCCCTCAACGCAGCGATCAAGGCCTCCCGCCACCCGATCGTCGTGCGGGTCGACGGCCACGGCATGCTCTCGCCGAACTACATCGCGACCGCCGTCCGCCTGCTGGAGGAGACCGGCGCGCAGAACGTCGGCGGCATCATGCACGCCGAGGGCGAGAACGCCTGGGAGGACGCCGTGGCCGCGGCCATGACCTCGAAGATCGGCGTCGGCAACGCGGCCTTCCACACCGGGGGCCAGGCGGGCCCGGCGGAGACCGTCTACCTCGGCGTCTTCCGCCGCGAGGCGCTGGAGAAGGCGGACGGCTACAACGTCGAGTTCATCCGGGCCCAGGACTGGGAGCTGAACTTCCGCATCCGCGAGGCCGGCGGCCTGATCTGGTTCTCGCCCGAGCTGAAGGTGCAGTACCGGCCGCGCCCCTCGGTGCGGGCGCTGGCCAAGCAGTACAAGGACTACGGCCGCTGGCGGCATGTCGTCGCCCGCTACCACTCCGGCTCGATCAACCTGCGCTACCTGGCGCCGCCGACCGCCGTCTGCGCGATCGCGGCGGGCATCGTGGCCGGCGCGGTCGTCACCCCGTGGGCGTTCGCCGTCCCCGCCGGGTACGTCGCGGCGATCGTCGCCGGGTCCGTACCGGCGGGCAGGGGGCTGTCGCTCAAGGCGCGGGCGCAGATCCCGGTGGCCCTCGCCACCATGCACATGTCGTGGGGGTACGGCTTCCTGACCAGCCCGCGCTCGCTGGCGAGGAAGGTCATCGCCAGCCGCCGCCCGGCCGTCGCCGCGTAACGCGCCTCGGGAACACCGCGGGGCCCCTCCGACGTGCCGGAGG
>NZ_JBHJQP010000295.1:0-4668 GCF_042262625.1 Streptomyces sp. NPDC056347
CCCTCTACCTTTGGGGGGGGTGTGGCGTGGTTTTTGCCCCTTCCCCGGTGGTGGGGGGGCCCGCCCCCCCCCCGCCCCCCCCACCACCGGCGTATCCGCTTACGGTCTTCCCGCTGTGAGCCGCCGTTCCCGAGGCGGCCACCACAAGGGAGAGCGGGGGTGTACTCGTGCGGATCGGACTTCTCACCGACGGTGGTTATCCGTATGCGACCGGTGGGTCCGGGCTCTGGTGCGACCGGCTGGTACGCGGACTCCCGCAGCACGAGTTCGACCTCTTCGCGCTCGTCCGCTCCGTCGAGCAGGAGGCGCGGGGCCGGCTCCCGCTCCCGGCGCACGTGCGGCGGATGCGCACCGCGCCGCTGTGGAGCGCCGACGAATACCTCCCCGGCCCCCGGAGCCCGAAGGGCCTGTTCGCCCGGATGGCGACGGGCACCGCGGCCCGCCCGTACGGCCGCCGTGAGCGGCAGTGGTTCACGAACCGGCTCGCGGATCTCGCCGCCTCGGTCTGTGCGGCGGGCGGCGAGGACGAGACCGTCGTACGGAGCCCGGCCGACACCGACCCCCGGTTCACCGACGGCCTGTACGGACTGGCCGAACTGGCCCGCGAGTACGGCGGACTGGCCGCGGCCCTCCGCTCGGAGTCCGCCGTGCAGGTGCTCGAAGCCGCCTGCCGCGCCCGGGGCACCGGACGCACCGTCCAGCGCGCCACCGTCCCCGACCTCCTCGCCTTCGCCCAGGAGCTCGGCCGGGCGCTGCGCCCGCTCTCGCTCGACTGGTACGACGAAGAGGGCCTCGGCGCGGTCGATCTCTGCCACGCGGCCTCCGGCGGCGCCGCCGCCCTCCCGGGGCTGCTCGCCAAGCACTTCTTCCGGACGCCGCTGCTCGTCACCGAGGGCGGCGTGCGGCTGCGGGAGCACTACCTCGCCGCGAGCGGCACCCCGTTGAACGCGCCGGCGCGCGCCCTGCTGGCGAGCTTCCACGGCAGGCTGGTCACCGAGGTGTACCGGCAGGCCACGATCGTCACCGCGGGCAACACCCATGCGCGTCGCTGGCAGGAGCGGTGCGGTGCCGACCGCGCGAAGCTGCGCACGGTCCGTCCCGGCATGGAGCGCGACGGTTTCACGGCGCTGGGGGAGAGCGGTGACTGCGGTCCCGACAACACCCTGGTCTGGGTCGGCCGGATCGAGCCCGCCAAGGACCTGGTCACGCTGCTGCGCGCCTTCGCGCTGGTGCGGGAGGCCGAGCCGGGGGCCCGGCTGCGGATCATCAGCACCACGGGCGCCCTGAACGCCGCGGAGGCGTTGGGTGCGCCGGGTACGTCGGGTACGCCGGGCCTCCCGGCGGCGGGGCCGGAAGACGGGGGCCACCTCGCGCACTGCGAGGCGCTCGCGGCCCGGCTGTTCCCGGGTGCGGCGAGCCCGGTCTCCTTCGAGGAGCTGGGCGGGGCCCGGGTGCCCGAGCTGCCGGACGCCTACGCGGCGGGCGGGGTCGTCGTCCTGTCCGGCGTGGCCGAGGGTTTTCCGGCGGGTCTCGTCGCGTCGATGTTCTGCGGCCGGGCCACGGTCTCCACGGATGCCGGCGCGGTCGTCGAGACCATCGGCGGCACCGGGCTCGTGGTGCCCCCGCGCAACCCCGGGGCGCTGGCCGACGCCTGTCTCGCGCTGCTGCGCGACCCCGAGCGCCGTGCACGGCTCGGTGCGGCGGCGCGTGCCCGGGCGCTCGAACTCTTCACCGTCGAACAGAACCTCGCGGCCTTCCACGGCCTCTACCTGGAGCTGATCGCGCGGGCCCCGGTGCGCGGGCAGGCGGCGACGGAGGACGCCGACGGCGGGCCGCGCCCCTTCGCCACCCCGCCGGAGGCGCACGTCCTGGACGCCTGGCCCGCCCCGGACGCCGTCCGGTCCGCCGCCTGCCGCACCCCCAGTTGGGCCGCCGCGCGCCGGGGCGTCTGCGCGGGATCACGGGGAGCGGGTGGCCGCGATGTGTGAGACGGAGCGGACGGGACGGGGGACCCCCGGTCCGGACGGCAGCGTGGCGGGCGGCGACGAGCACGGAGGAAGCACCATGGACGGCCCGACCGGAGTGTCCGGCACACCCGGCGGATCCGAGGCGCCCCCGGCGCCCGGCACGTCCGACACTCCTGCGGCGCCCGTCACGTTCGATATGCCTGCGGTGCCCGGCACGTCTGCGGCGTCCGGCGCATCCGGCACGTGCGCGGCCCCCGGCACGTCTGCGGCGCCCGGCGAACCCGTGGCGCCCCGGGCCCCCGGCTCCGTGCGCGCTCCCGAGATCGCCTGCTCCGCCCCCGGGCACCCGGCGCGCCGGACCGCCGCCGTGCGCCGCGGCCCCGCCGACCCCGTGCGCTCGCTGATGCACCGCCATCGCGAGCTGTGCGAACGGGCCGTCGACCCGCTGGAGCTCGCCGCCGGGCTCGAAGCCCGCGGTGTCACCGACCGCACCGCCGCCCGCTACCGCCACCGCGACGTCTTCTCGCTCGCCGAGGAACTCTTCGCCCGGATGCCCGGCCTGCCGACCGGCCGCACGAGCGCGCCGGAGGCTCCGGCGCGCGACACCGCGGCCCGCGCCGCCTGGACGCTGCGCGCCCTCCTGCCGGGCGCCGCCTGCGCCGCGACCCTGAGAGCGCTCGCCCTCACCGAGGAAGCGCTCGACGGACGGGCCCGGCTCGCGATCGGCCTCGCCGGCGCCCTCGCCGTACTCACCGCTCTCGCGCTCGTCCTGCGCAGCGGCCCGCTGCGCACCGGAGCCCGCCCCTCGGGCACGGCCACGGCGTACACCTGCTGGCTCCTCGGCTACGTCCTGTACGGCGAACCGCTCCTCGGCCAGGTGCTCAGCGGCGGTCCCGAGGGCCCCTGGGAGCTCACCCCCGCCCCGCTGCTGGGCCTCGCCCTCGCGATCGCCCCGGCCGCCTGGTGCGCCCACCTCTTCTCCGTGCACGCCCGCCGACGGCTCATCGGCAGCCGGGCGCTGGAGGAGTTCGGCGCGGGCGTGCGCCCCCTGCTCCTCGGGGCCGTCGCCCTCCATCTCTGCGCCCTCGTCGCCCTGCTGTACCTCGCCCACCTGCTGTACGGGGGCGGCGGGGCGTACGCCGGGGCGGGCGCGCTCGGGCTGCTGCTCCTGGCCGCCCGGCTGCTCGCCGTGCACGGCTTCCCCGGGCCCGCCACCGGCGGACTGGCCGCCGCCTGCGCGGTCGAGGCACTGGCCCCCGCGCTGGTGCTGGCCGGACGGCTGCCGGGGCTGCATTTCCTGGCCCGCCCCGTCGACCTCCTCGTCCTGACGTCCGGCACCGCAGCCGTGCCTGCCGTCGCCTGCGGCGGAGCCGCGCTCGGACTGCTCATCGCGGCCACCGCAGTCCTCTCCCGCGCATCCGCCCACAGCACCGCCCGACCGGGCGACGAAGGCCCGGTCGCCGCGTAACCCACACCAGTCACATCACCCCCAACGCCTGCCCCGCGGAGCCGACGCCGCGGGTCACCGCCCTTCCCTCGCACCCACATCCCCAAGGAGACACCGGACATGACCCCCCAATCCCCTTCCCCGGCAGCTGGCCGTCGGCGCCGAGGAGGCGAGCGATGAGGGTTCTGCTGCTCGGAGCCAACGGCTTCCTCGGCCGCTTCGTGGCCGACCGGCTGCTCGCCGACCCCGCCGTGCACCTCACGGCGCTCGGCCGCGGCGACGACGCCGACGTACGCTTCGACCTCGCCAGCGGCAGCCCCGGCGCGCTGACCCGCTTCCTGGACGCGGTCCACCCCGGAGTGGTCGTCAACTGCGCGGGCGCCACCCGCGGCGGGGCCCGCGACCTGACCCGGCACAACACCGTCGCCGTCGCCACGGTCTGCGAGGCGATGCGGCGCAGCGTCTGCACCGCCCGGCTCGTGCAGCTCGGCTGCTCCTCCGAGTACGGGCCCTCGCAGCCCGGCTCGTCCACGGCCGAGGACGCGGTCCCGCGCCCCGGCGGCCCGTACGGGGTCAGCAAGCTCGCCGCCACCGAACTCGTCCTCGGCTCCGGCCTCGACGCGGTCGTGCTGCGGGTCTTCTCGCCGGTCGGCCCCGGCACCCCGGCCGGCTCCCCGCTCGGACGGCTGGCCGAGGCGATGCGCCGGGCCATGCAGTCCGGCGACGGCGAGCTGAAGCTCAGCGGCCTCGGCGTGCAGCGCGACTTCGTGGACGTACGCGACGTCGCGCGCGCCGTGCACGCCGCCTCGCTCTCCGCCGCCCAGGGCGTCGTCAACATCGGTACCGGCCGCGCCGTGCGCCTGCGGGACGCCGCCGCCGTCCTCGCCCGGGTCGCCGGGTTCGCGGGCGCGCTGCACGAGCTGGACGCGCCCCCGCCCCGGCTGCCCATCGGCGCCCCGCGCAACTCCAACGAGTCGGTGATCGAGCACCTCTCGGCAACCCCCTCGCCCTACCCGGACGGCTGCGGGGCCTGGCAGCAGGCCGACGTGCGCACCGCCCGGGACCGGCTCGGCTGGCGCCCCCGGATCAATCTGGAGGAGTCCCTCGCGGACATCTGGATGGAGGCGGCGTGCCGCATCTGACCAGCCCCGGGCCCCCCCCCCCGCCCCGCCCCGCGGCCCCGCCCCGGCCCGGGGCCCCGGCCCGCCCGCGCCCGGCGGGGGCGCGGGCGCCCCGGCGGGGGGGGGGGGCCCG
>NZ_JBHJQP010000296.1:0-4554 GCF_042262625.1 Streptomyces sp. NPDC056347
GGCGGCCGCACACGCATGACGCGTGTCCGGCCGCGATGCGGATACGGGCCCGGGATCAGCCGGTGACCTCGACGGCGGCGAGGTTCTTCTTGCCCCGGCGCAGCACCAGCCAGCGCCCGTGCAGCAGCTCCTCACGGGCCGGAGCGGTCTCACCGTCGGCGACCTTGACGTTGTTCACGTACGCGCCGCCCTCCTTCACCGTGCGGCGGGCACCCGACTTGCTCGGCGCCAGACCGACCTCCACCAGGAGGTCCACCAGCGGACCGAGCTCGGCGACCCGTGCGTGCGGCACCTCGGACAGGGCGGCGGCCAGCGTCGCCTCGTCCAGCTCCCCGAGCTCGCCCTGGCCGAACAGGGCCTTCGACGCCGCGATGACCGCCGCGCACTGGTCCGCGCCGTGCACCAGGGTCGTCAGCTCCTCGGCCAGCGCACGCTGCGCCGTCCGGGCCTGCGGGCGCTCCTCGGTGACCTTCTCCAGCTCCTCCAGCTCCGCAGGGGTACGGAAGCTGAGAATCCGCATGTACCGGGAGACGTCCCGGTCGTCCACGTTCAGCCAGAACTGGTAGAACGCGTACGGCGTGGTCATCGTCGGGTCGAGCCAGACGGCCCCGCCCTCGGTCTTGCCGAACTTCGTCCCGTCCGCCTTCGTCATCAGCGGTGTCGCCAGCGCGTGCACCTCGGCGCCCGGCTCCAGGCGGTGGATCAGGTCGAGACCCGCGGTGAGGTTGCCCCACTGGTCGCTGCCGCCCTGCTGGAGGGTGCAGCCGTAACGCCGGTACAGCTCCAGGAAGTCCATGCTCTGGAGCAGCTGGTAGCTGAACTCGGTGTAGCTGATGCCCTCGTCGGACTCCAGGCGGCGGGCGATGGACTCCTTCGTCAGCATCTTGTTGACGCGGAAGTGCTTGCCGATGTCCCGGAGGAACTCGATCGCGGAGAGCCCCGCGGTCCAGTCCAGGTTGTTCACCATGACCGCGGCGTTCTCGCCCTCGAAGGACAGGAACGGCTCGATCTGGGCCCGCAGCCGCGCCACCCAGGCGGCGACCGTCTCCGGGTCGTTCAGCGTGCGCTCGGCGGTCGGCCGCGGGTCACCGATCTGACCGGTCGCGCCGCCCACCAGGGCCAGCGGGCGCAGACCGGCTTGCTGGAGCCGGCGCATGGTGAGCACCTGCACCAGATGGCCGACGTGCAGACTGGCCGCGGTGGGGTCGTAGCCGCAATAGAACGTGACGGGACCGTCCGCGAGAGCCTTGCGCAGTGCGTCCTCATCAGTGGACTGGGCGAACAGCCCGCGCCACTTCAGCTCATCGACGATGTCCGTCACGGTCGTGTATCTCCTTCTTTACGGCACTGGATCGCATCGCGATGTTGCAACACCACGATGCAACATCTCAGTCTAGGCGGGTCACACGCCGGGGCTCACCGAGCTCATGTTGAAGTCGGGGATCCGCAGCGCGGGCATCGCCGCCCGAGTGAACCAGTCGCCCCACTCGCGCGGCAACGTCCTTTCGGTGCGGCCCGCCTCCGAGGCCCGCGCCAGCAGGTCCACCGGCGACTCGTTGAACCGGAAGTTGTTCACCTCGCCGACGACCTCGCCGTCCTCGACCAGATACACCCCGTCGCGGGTCAGCCCGGTCAGCAGCAGCGTGGCCGGATCGACCTCCCGGATGTACCAGAGGCAGGTCAGCAGCAGCCCGCGCCCGGTCGTCGACGCCACCATCTCGTCCAGGGACCGCTCGCCGCCGCCCTCCAGCACCAGATTGTCGATGGCCGGGGCGACCGGCTGGCCGGTCAGCGCCGCCGTGTGCCGGGTCGTGGTCAGACGCTCCAGCCGGCCGTCGCGCACCCAGTCGGTCGGCGCCAGCGGCAGCCCGTTGTCGAAGACGGAGGCACCGTCCCCGGAGGCGTGGGCGATCACGAACGGCGCCGACTCCAGCCCCGGGGCGTACGGGTCGCTGCGCAGCGTGAGGGGCAGCCCGGACAGCTGCTCGCCGATCCGGGTCCCGCCGCCCGGCCGGGAGAAGACCGTCCGGCCCTCCGCGGCGTCCCGCGCGGTCGACGACCACATCTGGTAGATCAGCAGGTCGGCGACGGCCGTCGGCGGGAGCAGCGTCTCGTACCGCCCGGCGGGCAGCTCGATGCGACGCTCCGCCCAGCGCAGCCGCTGCGCCAGCTCCGCGTCGAGCGCGGCCGGATCGACGTCCTTGAAGTCGCGCGTCGAACGGCCCGCCCAGGACGAACGGGTGCGGTCGGGGGACTTGGCGTTCAGCTCCAGCGTCCCGGTCGGCTGGTCGTGGCGCAGCCGCAGCCCCGTCGACGTGCCGAGGTACGTGGAGGTCATCATGTGGTGGGCGAAGCCGTACAGCTCACGGCCGCCGGAGCGGGCGCGCGCGAAGGCGTCGCCGAGCGCCGGGGCGAAGTCCGCGAACACCTCCGAGCCGGTCTCCGCCGGCGCGTCCGTGAAGTCCGGAGACCCGGGCACCCCGGTGACCAGCGGCTGCGCGTCCTCCGCCGGAGAGGCCCCGCGCGCCGCGGCCTCGGCCGCCCGCACCAGCGGCTCCAGGTCGTCGGCGGTGACCGCGGACCTGGACACCACCCCGGACGCGGTGCCCTGAGCGCCGTCGACGGTCGCGACGACCGTGAGGGTCCGGCCCCGCGTCACCCCGTTCGTGGTGAGGGCGTTGCCCGCCCAGCGCAGGTTCGCCGACGACTCCTCGTCGGCGATGACCACGCAGCCGTCGGCGGTGGACAGTTCGAGCGCCCGCTCGACGATCTCGTGCGGCTTGCTGACGCGGCTCATCGTCCGGCCTCCTGCGTCGTGTCGGGACTGTGCTTTCCCGGGGTACGACCCCCGGACCCCCAGCCGGTCCTGTGGTGACCGCTCATCGTCCGGCCTCCTGCGTCGTGTTGAGGATGTTCACGCCCCGGAAGAGGGCGGAGGGGCAGCCGTGCGAGACGGCCGCGACCTGCCCCGGCTGGGCCTTGCCACAGTTGAAGGCGCCGCCCAGGACGTAGGTCTGCGGGCCGCCGACCTTCTCCATCGAGCCCCAGAAGTCCGTCGTCGTCGCCTGGTACGCGACATCGCGCAGCTGACCGGCGAGCCGCCCGTTCTCGATCCGGAAGAACCGCTGACCGGTAAATTGAAAGTTGTACCTCTGCATATCGATCGACCAGGAGCGGTCGCCGACCACGTAGATCCCGCGCTCCACCCCGCCAATCAGGTCCTCCGTGGACAGCCCGCCGGGCTCTGGGCGCAGCGACACGTTCGCCATCCGCTGCACGGGGACGTGGCCGGGGGAGTCCGCGTACGCGCAGCCGTTGGAACGGCCGAGACCGGTCAGCTTCGCGATCCGCCGGTCCAGCTGGTACCCGACCAGCGTCCCGTTCCTGACCAGGTCCCAGGACTGCGCCTCGACGCCCTCGTCGTCGTACCCGATGGTCGCCAGGCCGTGCTCGGCGGTGCGGTCGCCCGTCACGTTCATCACGGGGGAGCCGTACGCCAGCTTCCCCAGCTGGTCGAAGGTGGCGAACGAGGTCCCGGCATACGCCGCCTCGTACCCCAGCGCCCGGTCCAGCTCGGTGGCGTGGCCGATCGACTCGTGGATGGTCAGCCAGAGGTTGGACGGGTCGACCACCAGGTCGTACGTCCCCGCCTCCACGCTCGGGGCGCGCATCTTCTCGGCCAGCAGCCCGGGAATCCGCTCCAGCTCGCCGTCCCAGTCCCAGCCGGTCCCGGTCAGGTACTCCCAGCCGCGGCCCACCGGCGGGGCGATCGTCCGCATCGAGTCGAACTCGCCGCTCGCCCCGTCCACGGCCACCGCGGTGAACTCCGGATGCAGCCGGACCCGCTGCTGGGTGGTCACGGTCCCGGCGGTGTCGGCGTAGAACTTGTTCTCGTGGACGGTGGTCAGCGAGGCGTCCACATGCGCGACACCCTCCGCCGCCAGCAGCCGGGAACTCCACTCGGCGAGCAGCCCCGCCTTCTCCTCGTCCGGCACCTCGAACGGGTCGATGTCGTACGCCGAGACCCAGGTCCGCTCGCCGTGCACCGGCTCGTCCGCCAGCTCGACCCGCTCGTCGGAACCGGCCGCCGCGATCACCTTGGCCGACAGCTTCGCCATGGCGACGGCCTGCGAGGCCACCTTCGCCGCGGCGTCCATCGTCAGATCCACCCCGGAAGCGAAGCCCCAGGCCCCGCCGTGCACCACCCGTACCGCGTAGCCGAGGTCGGTGGTGTCCGAGGACGCGGCGGGGCGGGCGTCCCGCAGCCGCCAGGAGGCGCTGCGCACCCGCTCCATACGGAAGTCGGCATGCTCGGCGCCCAGCGCCCGCGCGCGGGCGAGCGCCGCGTCGGCGAGGGCCCGCAACGGCAGGGCCAGGAACGACTGATCTACCTCATGGGGCACGGCGGATTCCCTTCTCGATGCACCACGGAAGTGAATCACGCCGGAGGGTGACCGCACCCGGCATCGGCCGGACAGCTTCCCGCGGGGCGGCGCGCCGCCCCGCGGGGCCGCGCACAGTAGGAAACCCACACAGCCCCGCGGGAGGCGCGGT
>NZ_JBHJQP010000297.1:0-4550 GCF_042262625.1 Streptomyces sp. NPDC056347
GGCGGGGCGCCGTCGCCGGGAGCCTTGCTCAGACGAGTTCGGGCTGCGGCTGCGCCGACCGGACCGGTGCTTCCTTCGGGTCCCACTGCCTGGTGACCCGTACGTAGCAGTAGATGACCGAGATCATCGAGAGGACCATGAGCGGTCCGAACACCCAGGGGGTGTCGGCCATCACCGTCGGCAGATAGCGGTACGCCACCAGGAGGGCGGCGAAGACGGCCGTGCCGTAGCCGACCAGGAGGGTCCCCGACCGGTCCCAGCCGCGTTCGAGCGAGCGGAGCCCCGCCTCGATGGTGAGGGTGAACACGACTCCGGCGATGATGTCGGCCCCGTAGTGGTAGCCGAAGCCCAGCGTGGCGCCGAGCGTGGCGATCAGCCAGAACGTGCCCGCGTACCGCAGGAACCGGGGGCCCCGGCGGGAGTGGATGAAGATCGCGGTGGCCCACGCGGTGTGCAGGCTGGGCATGCAGTTGCGCGGGGTGATTCCGTCGAACGGCATGTGCTGCGGCGGGTCGAGCGGTGGCGGAGTGTTCGGCCACAGGTCCGCCAGCGCCCAGTGGCCGCCGTCCGCGCCGTAGGCGAAGATCGGCCCGACCACCGGGAAGATCATGTAGATGCCCGGCCCGAGCAGCCCTATGACCAGGAAGGTGCGGACCAGGTGGTGGCTCGGGAAACGGCGCTCGACGGCCACGTGCCGCAGCTGGTAGGCGGCGACGGCGACCGCCGCCACCGGAAGCTGGGTGTACACGGCGTCGAGGAAGTGGGCGCCGACCGGTCCTGTCGCCGTCACGAGCCGCCCCACCAGCCACGACGGATTGCCCAGGGCGTGGTCCGCGGTCGCCACGTACTGGTCGAGCACCTCGTGGCGCGTCTTCGACGTGATGAGCAGCCAGGTGTCGCCGGTCTTGCGTCCCGCCACCAGCAGCAGCCCCAGCCCTACGCCCTTCAGGAGCAGCATCCGCTCCCGGCCCGTGCGCCGGGTGAGGGCGATGACCACACAGCCGATGATCACCCACAGGGCGCCGTTGCCGAAGGGGTGGCCCCCGTTCAGGCCGATGCCCGCCGCCCAGCGCACCAGGAGGAAGACGATGTCGATGCCGATCGCGGCACAGAGCGCGATGAGCCGCTGCCGCCAGGTGAGCACCAGCATCGTCAACGCCATGCTGGCGTACAGCAGGAATCCCGACTTGGGGGCGACCACCACCTCCTGCGCCTGGGTGACGATCGGCCCGGGCAGACCGTAGTGCCGCGCGGCGATCTCCAGCGCGACGAGGAAACCGACGGTCACCACCGCCGCCGCGGTCCACAGCATCGCCCGGGGCCGACGCCATGCGGTGATCAGAGCTCTGAAGTTACTACGCGAAAAAACCCGCGATGCTATAGATATCAAGTGTTTGGCCGATTTGTTCGGTTCTGACTGGACGGTGCACTTTTCAATCCGATTGGCATGGTTTTCCAGGGAGAGGCGGGCGTCTGGAGGGCGCTCGTCATGAGCCCGAACATGCTATCGGAGCGCGCCGATGAGCCAGCTGGCCAGGCGGTACGAGGGCGTCCGGGCCGGCGTCCGGGCGCAGCGGCCGGGCGCGGCGTCCGTCAGATGACGGGGTGTCCGGCCTCTGTGGGGCTCAGCTGTTCCAGTCGCTGCCGCAGCGCCTCGACCGCTCCGGGGCGCCGCCCGGGAACGTGCCGGCGCAGGGCCACCAGGGCCGGGCCGAGCTCCAGGGACCGCTGCGGATCGCCGATTTCCTGCCACTGGTGATGGGCCCGGTCCGCGGCGCCCACCACGGCGGGATCGTCCGGCGGCTGCCTGCGGGCGAGGCGGGCGTCGGCGGCCGCCATCCATAGCTCGCAGCTGCGCGCCGGGTCACCGGCCAGGCGGGCGAGGTCGGCCCGGACCTCCAGCCAGTGGGTGGCCTCGGCGGATGCCGCGCCGTGCGCACGCAGCGCCCAGCCCTCCCACATGGCGGCGAGGGACGCGGCCTCGCTGTGCCGCCCGGCATGCGCGGCGGCGAGGATCGCGGGCAGCGGATCGTTCTCGGAGGCCGGGAGGTTCACCGCGATCCGGGCGGACACGGTCGGCCCGGTCGGCGGAGCGGGGGCGGCGTGCGGTGGCGGGGCCGACGCGGTGTACGGGGCCAGGAACAGGGCGCTGTCGGCGCCGAGCCGGGCGGCGGTCTGTTCGTGGAGCTGGGCGAGCGGGGGATTGGCGCCGCTGCGCCAGGTGGCGGCGAGCGCCTTTAGGTACACCGGCTCCACCGGGCGGCGGCGCGTTGCCGGCGGAACGATCCGCCCGTACACGTCGATTCCGTGGCCGAGGACGAGGCCCTCGGCGAGGAGCTTCGGCCAGGCGTCCGCGGCGGCGACGAGGTCGACGACGGCGGTGGTGGTGCCCGGGCGGCGTGCCGCGAGCTCACCGGCCAGCCAGTGCCAGGGCAGTGAGGTGTAGCGCAGGGTGGCGGGCGTGGTCCGGGCGAGTGCGAGATGGACCAGCCGCTGCCGGTGGTCGAGGTGGAGCTGGCCCGCGAGGTAGAGGGTGAGCGGGCCGGGCTCGGCGGCCGCGGCGCGGATGCGGGTGAGCACCGTCTGCGGGTCGGTCGGATCGGCGAGTTCGACGACGGTGGCCGCCGTGGACCGGGTCAGGATGCCGGGCGCGACCGCCGCCAGCGACGGCAGAGCGCCGGTCGCGTCGACGAGACAGCTCTTGCCGGCCGGGGCTGCCGCGATCAGCAGCGCGGTCCCGGATGCCGTGTCCTCTCCGTCGATCACCACGACAGCACCGTAGCCGCTGCCCGGGGCCTGGAGGTAACGGGAGTCCAACTCCACTCCGATGACTGGGTAGTACGTTTGTGCGACTGTCGTTCCCGGTGGGGCGGGGCGCTGTCGGGTACCCGCCCGGCGGGCGGCGATGACGGGAACAACTTACCGCGTACACCGATGAGTTGATTCCGGTGAGGGATGCCCTTCCGTGTGGGGCGGCCGCCGGTCCGACGGCCGACGCCCTCCGTGTGCGGGGGGGAGGCCACGCGATCGACGTCGCGGACCCGGCCACGCGCGACGAACCGGGTCCGGTCGGCGGCGCGCTGGTGCGGCGGAGCACGGTCACCTTCGGGAGGAGACCCGATGGCACCCCAGGGGGTGGCGTCAGCACCACCATCACAAGGGGTCCGGCCCTCCTGACCCGCCGCCGGCCGCGCAGCAGACTCTGTCCGTGCCCCGGCGAATACCCGCCGGGACACGGACCACGGACGGAGAGCAGAGATGAGCGGTCACACCCGCCGAAGGATCCTCAAGGGAACGGCGCTCGCGGCGGCGGGCAGCGTCGTCGGGGGCTACGGCCTCGGCCACTACGGCGCCGCCGCGCAGGCCGCCACCCGGGACACCGCGGGCCGGGGCGGCGATTCGTTCCCCTTCCTGGAGGGGGCCTTCGCCCCGGTCACCGAGGAGCTCACCGCGTTCGGTCTCCGGGTGACCGGCCGGGTGCCGCACGACCTCGACGGCCGCTACCTGCGTACCGGCCCCAACGCCCTGGGCCTGGAGGACCCGAGGGCCCACCACTGGATGCTCGGCGACGGCATGGTGCACGGGGTGCGGCTGCGCGCCGGACGCGCCGAGTGGTACCGCAACCGGTGGGTGCGCTCCTCACAGGTGGCCGCCAAGCTCGGCGAGACGTACCCGGGCAGGGTGCCGCCGGACGACTTCGCGTGCAACACCCATGTCATCCCGTACAAGGGACGCATTCTGGCGCTCCAGGAGAGCGGGCCGCTCCCGTACGAACTGGACGGCGAGCTGAACACCGTACGGCCCCACGACTTCCGCGCCACGCTGGAGGGCGCGTTCACCGGGCACACCAAGTACGACGCGGTGGCGGACGAACTGCACGCGGTGGCGTACTACCCGGCCTGGGACCACGTGCGGCACATCGTGGTCGACCACACCGGGCGGGTGGCCCGCACCAGCAGGATTCCGGTGGCGGACGCGCCGATGATGCACGACTTCGCCCTCACCGCGAAGTACGTGGTGATCGTCGACCTGCCGGTCACCTTCGACATGGCCGCCGCCGAGGCGGGCGCGCCCGTTCCGTACACGTGGAACGAGAAGCACCCGATGCGGGTCGGGGTGATGCCGCGGTCCGGCGGTGCCGTCCGCTGGTTCGAGACCGGTCCGGTCTTCTTCTCGCACACGCTCAACGCCTACGACCAGGGCGACACCATCGTGATGGAACTCACCACCATGCCCGCGCCGTTCCACGTCGCGGGCACCGGCGGCGGGCCCTCCAGCACCGGCACCCCGGTGCTGGAGCGCTGGACCGTCGATCTGCGCGCCGGGCGCGTGAGCACCACCCGGATCGACGACCTGCCGCAGGAGTTCCCCCGGGTCAACGAGTCGCTCGTGTCGCGACGGCACCGCTACGCGTACACGGTGTGCGCGGCGGAGATGTGGCGGGCCTACGGGACCGTCGACGGGGTGCCGCCGGACGAGACGTTCTCCAACTTCCTGGTGAAGCACGACATGCTGCGCGGCAGCCGCCAGGTGCACCGCTTCCCCAGGGG
>NZ_JBHJQP010000298.1:0-4494 GCF_042262625.1 Streptomyces sp. NPDC056347
GCCCCCTGACCCCAGGGGGCACCGGACGCTCCGGCGCCTACAGCACCTTGGACAGGAACGACTTCGTCCGGTCGTGCTGCGGGTTGGTCAGGACGTCGCGCGGGTGGCCCGATTCGACCACCACACCGTCGTCCATGAAGACCAGCGCGTCGCCCACCTCACGGGCGAAGCCCATCTCGTGGGTCACGACGACCATGGTCATGCCGTCCTCGGCGAGCCCGCGCATGACGTCCAGGACGTCGCCCACCAGCTCCGGGTCGAGCGCCGAGGTCGGCTCGTCGAAGAGCATCAGCTTCGGCTCCATGGCCAGGGCGCGGGCGATCGCCACCCGCTGCTGCTGGCCGCCGGAGAGCTGGGAGGGGTAGTTCTTCGCCTTGTCGCCGAGGCCGACCCGGTCCAGCAGCTTCTCGGCGCGGGCCCGGGCCACCGCCTTGGACTCGTGCTTGACCTGGACCGGCGCCTCCATGACGTTCTCCATCGCCGTCATGTGCGGGAAGAGGTTGAAGCGCTGGAACACCATGCCGATGTCCTGGCGCTTCAGCGCGACCTCGCTGTCCTTCAGCTCGTAGAGCTTGTCGCCCTTCTGCCGGTAGCCGACCAGTTCGCCGTCGACGTACAGCCGTCCGGCGTTGATCTTCTCCAGGTGGTTGATGCAGCGCAGGAACGTCGACTTGCCGGAACCGGACGGGCCGATCAGGCAGAAGACCTCACGCGGCGCGACCTCCAGGTCGATGCCCTTGAGAATGTGCGCGGCGCCGAAGGACTTGTGGACGCCCTCGGCCTTCACCATGGCGGTCGTCATGCCATGCCTCCCTTCGGGCGGCCCAGGGACAGCAGATTGGCCCTGACCTTCTGGAACGGGGTGGGCGGCAGGCTGCGGCTGGAACCGCGCGCGTAGTACCGCTCCAGGTAGTACTGGCCGATGCTCAGCACCGACGTCATGATCAGGTACCAGGCCGCGGCCAGGAAGTACATCTCGACCGGGGCCCCGGACCCCTGCCCGATGTCCTGGGCGTACTTGAACAGCTCGTAGAACTGGACGGCCGCCACCAGGGAGGTCGTCTTGAGCATGTTGATCACTTCATTGCCGGTCGGCGGCACGATCACCCGCATGGCCTGCGGGACCACGACGCGGCGCAGCGTCTTGTTGTGGCTCATGCCCAGCGCGTGCGCGGCCTCCGTCTGCCCCTCGTCGACCGAGAGCAGCCCCGCACGGCAGATCTCGGCCATGTACGCGGCCTCGTTCAGGCCCAGGCCGAGCAGCGCCGTCAGCAGCGGCGTCATGAAGCTCGACCAGTAGTCCTTGTAGATCGGCATCAGGTCGATGTACTCGAAGACCAGGCCGAGGTTGAACCAGACGAAGAGCTGGACCAGGACCGGGGTGCCGCGGAAGAACCAGATGTAGAACCAGGCGATCGACGAGGTCACCGGGTTCTTCGACAGCCGCATCACGGCCAGCAGGATGCCGCCGACGACACCGATGACCATGGACAGGGCGGTCAGCAGCAGGGTCTGGCCGACGCCCTTCATGATGCGGTCGTCGAAGAAGTAGTCGGGGACCGCGCTCCAGTTGATCTTGCCCTGGCTGAAGGCGTAGACGATCGCGACGAGTAGGCCGATGGCGATGACGGCCGAGACGTACCGGCCGTAGTGCCGCACCGGGATGGCCCGGATCGTCTCGGGGCCGGACGCGGGGGCGGGGCGCGCGGGCGGCGGGTCGGCCGGGCCGCTTCTCTTCTTCTCGAAGTCAGTCACAGGAGGAACCTTTCTGCGCCGTTGTCCTGTCAGGACCCGCCGTTGATCCTGGCCTCGGTGACGGCGCCGTCCTCCACCTTCCACTTGGCGAGGATCTTGCCGTACTCGCCGTTCTTGATGATCGCGTCCAGGGCCGCCCGGATGGCCTGGGTCAGCTGGTCGTTGCCCTTGGCGACGGCGATGCCGTACGGGGCCGCGTCGACCTGCTCGCCGACCATCTGGAAGTCCTTGCCGCCGCCCGAGGTCTTCACCGCGTACGCGGCCACCGGGAAGTCGGAGGAACCGGCGTCGACGCCACCGCTGCGCAGCCGGGTCTGGGCCTCCAGGTCGTTGTCGAAGGTCTCGATCGTGATCGACTTGCCGGCCGGGCACTTCTTCGACTCGGCCTTGGCCAGGTCGTGCGAGACGGTGTTGCGCTGGACGGCGATCTTCTTGCCGCAGAGGTCGGCCCAGGAGGCGATGCCCTGGTCGTCGCCCTTGCGCGTGTAGATCGATACGCCGGCGTTGAAGTAGTCGACGAAGTCGACGCCCTCGCCGACCTTCTTCCTGGTCTCGGGGTCGATGCCCTGCTGGCGGTCCTTGGTGTCGGTCATGGACGACATGGCCAGGTCGTAGCGCTTGGAGCGCAGGCCGGTGATCAGGGTGTCGAACGTGCCGTTCTGGAACTGGAGGGTCACGCCGAGCTGCTTGCCGATCGCGGCGGCGATGTCGGGGTCGATGCCGACCGTGTTGCCGGACTTGTCCTTGAATTCGACGGGCGGGTAGGCGATGTCCGAGCCGACCCGGAGGGTGCCCTTGTCCTTGATCGCGGCGGGCAGCAGGTGGGCGAGCGGGGCCCGGTCGGACGCGGAAGGGCGCGATCCGTTCTTGGTCTGGTCGCCGCAGGCGGTCAGCAGCATGGTGCCGGCGACCGCGATGGCACCGACCGCTGCGATCCGATGCTTCGCGGCCGGGCGACAGGTGGTGCGTGCGGTCATGATCGGGATTCCTCCGGCAGGTGAGGGTGTGGTGCCAGGCGGTATGGACACAAGGCTGTCGATGTCGCCCCCCTGATTGATTAGGGCATCTTGCCATTCGGACTGGCTCAAACTTGCCGCTGAACATGTCAAAATCGGATAACGGGCCATCCCCGTAGCCCAGAAGGCCGGTATCCAGGGCCGGACCTTCTTCGGGGAATCCATCGGCGGGCCGGAAGATCTGCGGCGCGTCTTGACTGGTGGACACTTTCGTCGTCGAGCGGACTTGTCCAGATATTCGAGTATGAGTCACGTCACCGAGCCGCCCCGGACTCGTCGATGACAGGCTCTGTCCGGTAAGAAAGACCTTTACACCCCTCATCAGGGGCTCGGGGCGCGTTGTGCGGCGCGCCCGCGCGTATGTAGTTCCCCCTGCCGGTGCGGGCCAACCGCCGGGGCAGGGAGCGTACGCGGTGCCCGCCCACCCCTCCTCAACCAGGAGTGGCCACCCTCAAAAGATGAAGAGTTAAGGGGTCAACACCATGGCAGCGGAGATCGTCAATCCTCGCAGCGACAGCAGTACCGACAACAGCGGCACCGACGAGCCGTTCGATCCGGCCTTCGCCCTGCACCGCGGCGGGAAGATGGCCGTGCAGGCCACCGTTCCGGTCCGCGACAAGGACGACCTCTCCCTCGCGTACACACCCGGCGTCGCCAAGGTGTGCAGCGCGATCGCGGAGAACCCCGAGCTGGTCCACGACTACACCTGGAAGTCCCAGGTCGTCGCGGTCGTCACGGACGGCACCGCGGTGCTCGGCCTCGGCGACATCGGGCCCGAGGCCTCCCTCCCCGTGATGGAGGGCAAGGCGATCCTCTTCAAGCAGTTCGGCGGCGTGGACGCGGTGCCGATCGCGCTCGCGACGACCGACGCGGACGAGATCGTCGAGACCGTCGTCCGGCTCGCGCCCTCCTTCGGCGGCGTGAACCTGGAGGACATCTCGGCGCCGCGCTGCTTCGAGATCGAGCGCAGGCTCAAGGAGCGGCTCGACATCCCGGTCTTCCACGACGACCAGCACGGCACCGCCGTCGTGACGCTCGCGGCCCTGCGCAATGCCGCGAAGCTGTCCGGCCGCGGCCTCGGCGACCTGCGCGCGGTCATCTCCGGGGCGGGCGCCGCCGGAGTGGCCATCGCGAAGTTCCTGCTGGCCGCCGGGCTCGGCGACGTCGCCGTGGCCGACCGCAAGGGCATCGTGAGCCGGGACCGCGAGGACCTCACCGAGGTCAAGCGCGAGCTGGCCGAGCTGACCAACCGGGCCGGGATCTCCGGCCCGCTGGAGACCGCCCTGGCGGGCGCGGACGTCTTCATCGGCGTCTCCGGCGGTACGGTCCCCGAGTCGGCCGTCGCCTCGATGGCGCCCGGCGCGTTCGTGTTCGCCATGGCCAACCCGAACCCCGAGGTCCACCCCGACATCGCGCACAAGTACGCGTCCGTCGTGGCGACCGGGCGGTCCGACTACCCGAACCAGATCAACAACGTGCTCGCCTTCCCCGGCATCTTCGCGGGCGCCCTCCAGGTCCGGGCCTCCCAGATCACCGAGGGCATGAAGATCGCCGCGGCG
This sequence comes from Streptomyces sp. NPDC056347, assembly GCF_042262625.1. NCBI lineage: Bacteria > Bacillati > Actinomycetota > Actinomycetes > Kitasatosporales > Streptomycetaceae > Streptomyces > Streptomyces sp. NPDC056347. The sequence goes on from NZ_JBHJQP010000298.1 coordinate 4,331, forward strand.
AACGCGCTGGCCGACGTCGTGGGCGATGAGCTCGCGGCGGACTACGTGATCCCGTCGCCGTTCGACGAGCGGGTGGCCCCGGCCGTGACGGCCGCGGTGGCCGCGGCCGCTCGGGCGGAGGGCGTGGCCCGGCGCTGAGCCCGGGGGCGGGGCGGCACACCGCC
>NZ_JBHJQP010000299.1:0-4356 GCF_042262625.1 Streptomyces sp. NPDC056347
CCTCGGGACCTACTGGGCCAGGCGCCCGCGGATCTCCCCGGCCACCTCGGCCAGGGCCACCGGCGCCTGTTCGCCGGACTCCATGTCCTTGAGCTGGACGACGCCCTCGGCCAGATCGCGCTCGCCCGCGACGATCGTGAAGCGGGCTCCTGACCGGTTCGCGCTCTTCATCGCGCCCTTGAGTCCCCGGTTCCCGTACGCGAAGTCCGCCGCGACGCCCTCGCGGCGGAGCTGCGTGACGACGCCGAAGAGCACCCGGCGGGCCTCCTCGCCGAGCGGCACCGCGAAGACACTGGTGGCCGCGGGCAGTTCGAGCTCGATGCCCTCCGCTTCCAGGGCGAGCACCGTACGGTCCACGCCGAGCGCCCAGCCCACCGACGGGAGCGCCGGTCCGCCGATCATCTCGGAGAGGCCGTCGTAGCGGCCGCCGCCGCCCACCGCGGACTGCGAGCCGAGCCCGTCGTGGACGAACTCGAAGGTGGTGCGGGTGTAGTAGTCGAGGCCGCGGACGAGCTTCTCGTCGTCCTCGTAGACCACACCGGCCGCCGAGAGCAGGTCGCGCACCTCCTCGTGGTACGCCTTGCAGGCGTCGCACAGGTAGTCGCGCAGCACCGGGGCACCGGCCAGCTGCTTCTGGACCTCGGCCCGCTTGTCGTCGAGGACCCGGAGCGGGTTGATCTCGATGCGGCGGCGGGTCTCCTCGTCCAGGTCGAGCTCGCGCAGGAAGGTCTGGAGAGCGTCCCGGTAGACGGGACGGCACTCCTTGTCGCCCAGCGAGTTGAGCAGGATGCGGAAGTTCCGCAGTCCCAGGGCGCGGTACGCCTGGTCGGCCAGGATGATCAGCTCGGCGTCCAGTGCCGGGTCCTCGGCACCGATCGCCTCGGCACCGACCTGCGAGAAGTGCCGGTAGCGGCCCTTCTGCGGGCGCTCGTAGCGGTAGTAGGACCCGGAGTACCAGAGCTTGACCGGCAGGTTGCCGAGCTTGTGGAGGTTGGCCTCCAGTGCGGCGCGGAGGACCGAGGCGGTGCCCTCGGGGCGCAGGGCCAGCTGCGAGCCGCCCTTGGTCGTGAGGGTGTACATCTCCTTGGTCACGATGTCGGTGGACTCACCGACACCGCGCGAGAACAGCGTGACGTCCTCGAAACCGGGCGTCTCGATGTAGCCGTAGCCGGAGTTCTTCAGGGGTGCGGCGATCGCCTCGCGCACCGCGAGGTACTTGGCGGAGTCCGGCGGGGTCAGGTCGTACGTGCCCTTGGGGGCCTTGAAGGTGCTCACGGGTTTTTTCTCTCGTCACATTCCTCGTCGGGGCGCGTCCAGTCCGTTCAGGAACGGATTGGAGACGCGCTCGCGGCCGATGGTCGTCTGGGGGCCGTGGCCGGACAGCACCACGGTCGAGTCGTCGAGCGGCAGGCACACACGGGCCAGCGACTCGAGCAGCTCGGCGTGGTCGCCGCCGGGCAGGTCGGTGCGTCCGACGGAGCCGGCGAAGAGCAGGTCGCCCGAGAAGAGGATCTGCGGAACATCCGCGGCCTCGGGCATCCTGAACGTCACCGACCCCTTGGTATGGCCGGGCGCATGCGCGACGGACAGCTCCAGACCGGCCAGCTCCAGGCGGGCACCGTCACTCAGCTCCTTGACGTCGTCCGGCTCCCCGACCGTCAGCTCGCCCATGAGCGGCATCCCGATGGAGCGGCCGAGGGCCTTCTCGGGGTCACTCATCATGAACCGGTCGTCGGGGTGGATCCAGGCAGGGACGTCGTGCGCGCCGCACACTGGGACCACCGAGGCGACGTGGTCGATGTGGCCGTGGGTGAGCACGACGGCGACGGGCTTCAGCCGATGCTTCTTCAGTGCTTCCTCGACGCCCTGGGCGGCCTGGTGGCCCGGGTCGATGATCACGCACTCCTCGCCCGCGGCCGGGGCGACCAGATAGCAGTTGGTCCCCCAGGCCCCTGCGGGGAACCCGGCAATGAGCACGATCATCCTTAAGGGTCGTCCGACGGCGGAACGCGACGGAGAGGGTCGCGGCAGTTCAGAGCCTACCGGCGCTCCTCATTCCACAGCTAACCCATATACGGTACGGGGCAGCCAAGGCCCGAACCCACGACCCAGCAAGGAGATCACCCGGTGGTCAGCAGCGATCAGCGGCGGCGGCAGCTCGCCAGGGACAAGTTCCAGCGGCAGCAGCAGCGCCGGGAGGAGGCACGCGGCCGCAAGAAGCGGCTGACGATCATCATCGCGTCCTCGGTGGCCGCGGTGGCGGTCGTCGGCGCGGGCTCCTACCTCGCCCTCCGCGGCGACGACACCAAGAAGGACACCGCGGACGCCGCCGCGAGCGCGAGCCCGTCGCCGAGCGAGGAGAGCAAGGCTCCCGAGCCCGCGATGAAGATCGACAAGAAGGCCACGTACACGATGGCCCTGGGAACGAGCCAGGGCGACATCTCGTTCAGCATGAAGGCGTCGAAGACGCCGCACACCACGAACTCCTTCAAGTCGCTGGCCGACAAGGGCTTCTTCGACGGCACCAAGTGTCACCGGCTGACCACGCAGGGCATCTTCGTCCTGCAGTGCGGCGACCCCAAGGGCGACGGCACGGGCGGCCCCGGCTACACCATCCCCGACGAGAACCTGGACGGCCTGGGCAAGCCGGGCAAGGACGGCACGGTGACGTACCCGGCGGGCACGGTCGCGATGGCGAACGCCGGACCGCAGACCGGTGGCAGCCAGTTCTTCCTGGTCTACAAGGACAGCAAGCTCCCGCCCAACTACACCCCGTTCGGAACGATGGACGACGCCTCGCTGAAGACCCTCGAGAAGATCGGGGCGGCGGGCGCGGCGGGCGGTGCGCCCGACGCCGCACCGAAGAAGGAAGTGAAGATCACAAAGGCCACGGTCGACAAGTCGTGACCGGCTCGGGGCGGCCGTCCGGCGGCGCCGGGCGCGGTACTGATTTTTTTCGGCCGCGCTGAGAGCGGACAGCCGGGCGGCCGGTCGCCTAGATTGACGTTGTGCAGGGCGGGCGCTGCCCGCCCCAGGAAACTGTGGACGATGCCAGGGGGGCGAACCCTCTCGCGGGCATCAGGTGGAGGAGGCGCTGTGAGCAGCGACCCGTGGGGCCGTGTCGATGAGACCGGCACCGTGTACGTGCGGACAGCCGACGGCGAGCAGGTCGTCGGATCGTGGCAGGCGGGTTCCCCCGAGGAGGCTCTGGCCTACTTCGAGCGCAAGTACGAGGGCATTGTGGTCGAGATCGGCCTCCTCGAACGGCGGGTGAAGACCACCGATCTGTCGGCGAAGGACGCGACGGCCGCCATCGAGCACCTGCGTCTTCAGGTGGACGAGCACCACGCCGTCGGCGACCTCGAAGCGCTGCGCAAGCGGCTCGACGCGCTCGTCGCGGCGGTCGACTCGCGGCGCGAGGAGCGCAAGGCCCAGAAGGCGAAGCAGACCGACGAGGCGAAGCACGCCAAGGAGGCACTGGTCGCCGAGGCGGAGGAGCTGGCCCGCAGCGAGCAGTGGCGCTCGGCCGGTGAACGGCTCCGCGCGCTCGTCGACACGTGGAAGGGCCTGCCGCGGCTCGACCGCAAGTCCGACGACGAGCTGTGGCACCGCTTCTCGCACGCCCGCTCGGCGTTCTCCAAGCGCCGCAAGGCCCACTTCGCTTCGCTGGACGCCCAGCGCGAGGAGGCCCGCAAGGCGAAGGAGAAGCTGGTCGCCGAGGCGGAGTCGCTCTCCGGCTCCACCGACTGGGGCCCCACCGCCGCCCGGTACCGCGACCTGATGACCGAGTGGAAGGCGGCGGGCCGCGCCCAGCGCGAGGCCGAGGACGACCTGTGGAACCGCTTCCGCGGTGCGCAGGACGTCTTCTTCGCCGCCCGCAGCGGGGTCTTCGCCGAGCGGGACGCGGAGCAGGGCGAGAACCTCAAGCTGAAGGAGGAGCTCGCGGTCGAGGCCGAGCGGCTGGTGCCGGTGAAGGACCTGAAGGCGGCCAGGGCCGCGTTCCGGGCCATCAACGAGCGCTGGGAGGCCATCGGCCACGTCCCGCGCGACGCCCGCCCGAAGGTCGAGGGGCGGATGCACGCGGTGGAGCGGGCGATCCAGGAGGCCGAGGAGGCCGAGTGGCGCCGGACCAACCCCGAGGCGCGGGCCCGCGCCGCGGGTCTGACCGGTCAGCTCCAGGCCGCCGTCGACAAGCTGCGTACGCAGATCGACACGGCGCGCGCCTCGGGCAACAACGCCCGCGCCGACAAGCTGGCCAAGGAGCTCGATGGCCGGCAGGCGCTGCTGGACCAGGCCCTCAAGGGCCTGGAGGAGTTCGGCGGCTGACGCCCCGACGCACGGTCCTGGGGGCCTTCC
>NZ_JBHJQP010000300.1:0-4337 GCF_042262625.1 Streptomyces sp. NPDC056347
GCGGCACCCCGTGCGGGGTGCCGCCCTTCGGCCGTCCGTCAACGGAGGTCCGCGCTACTTGCGCATGACTTCCGGCTCGTGGCGGCGCAGCAGCCGCGCGACCACGAAGCCGCAGGCGATGCCGAGCAGCAGGAGGATCGTGATGTTGATGCCCCACTGGCCGGCCGAGTGCTCCCAGAGCGGGTCCAGGTTGGCCGGGTCCTTCGGGTCCCACGGTGCCATCAGGTGTGAGAGGTCGAGCGTCGCGGCCGTACCGGCGATGGCCCAGCGGGACGGCATCAGCCAGGCGAACTGCTCCAGGCCGGGCGAGCCGTACACCTGGAAGAGGATGCCGGTGAAGACGACCTGGACGATCGCGAACATGACCAGCAGCGGCATGGTCTTCTCGGAGGTCTTCACCAGCGAGGAGATGACCAGGCCGAACATCATCGAGGTGAAGCCCAGCGCGATGATCGTCAGGCAGAGCTCGACGGCGGGCGGCATGACCAGGCCCTCGTCCGGCAGCTTGCGGGTGGCGAAGCCGATGCCGCAGATGATGACGCCCTGGAAGGCCGTGATCACGCCGAGGACGATCACCTTGGACATCAGGTAGGCCGAGCGGGACAGGCCGGTGGCCCGTTCCCGTTCGTAGATGACGCGTTCCTTGATCAGTTCTCGTACGGAGTTGGCCGCGCCGGAGAAGCACATGCCGACCGCGAGGATCAGCATGATCGTTCCGGCGGCTCCGTTGAACCGGGACGGCGCTTCCGGCGGGGCCAGGCCGAACTTGGCCGGGATGACCACGCTGACCACGCCCAGCACGGCGGGCAGGATCACCATCAGGCCCATGAAGCCCTTGTCGGAGGCGATCACCGAGAGGTAGCGGCGGATCAGCGTCCACAACTGGGCCGACCAGCTCTGCGGCTTCGGCGGGCGGATCTGCTGCGGCGGCATGTGCACCGGCTGGGCGGCGACGGCGTCGATGTCCGCGGCGTACATCTGGTAGTGCTGGGAACCGCGCCAGCGCCCGGCCCAGTCGTAGTCGCGGTAGTTCTCGAACGCGGAGAAGACATCGGCCCAGGTGGTGTAGCCGAAGAAGTTGAGCGCCTCCTCCGGCGGGCCGAAGTAGGCGACGGCCCCGCCGGGTGCCATGACGAGCAGCTTGTCGCAGATCGCCAGCTCGGCCACGGAGTGGGTGACGACGAGGACCGTACGGCCGTCGTCGGCCAGCCCGCGCAGCAGCTGCATGACGTCGCGGTCCATGCCCGGGTCGAGGCCGGAGGTCGGCTCGTCCAGGAAGATCAGCGACGGCTTGGTGAGCAGCTCCAGGGCGACGGAGACGCGCTTGCGCTGGCCGCCGGAGAGCGAGGTGACCTTCTTGTCCTTGTGGATGTCGAGCTTGAGCTCGGCGAGGACCTCGTGGATACGGGCCTCGCGCTCGGCCTCGGTGGTGTCCGCGGGAAAGCGGAGCTTGGCCGCGTACTTGAGGGCCTTGGTGACGGTGAGTTCCTTGTGCAGGATGTCGTCCTGCGGGACCAGACCGATGCGCTGGCGCAGCTCGGCGAACTGCTTGTACAGGTTCCGGTTGTCGTAGAGGACGTCGCCCTGGTTGGCGGGCCGGTAGCCGGTGAGCGCCTTGAGCAGGGTGGACTTTCCGGAGCCCGAGGGGCCGATGACCGCGACGAGCGACTTCTCCGGGACACCGAAGGAGACGTCCTTGAGGATCTGCTTCCCGCCGTCGACGGTGACCGTCAGGTGACGGGCGGAGAAGGAGACCTCACCGGTGTCGACGAACTCCTCGAGCCGGTCGCCGACCAGACGGAAGGTCGAGTGGCCGACGCCGACGGTGTCGTTCGGCCCGATGAACGCGGAGCCGGACTTGGCGATCGGCTGGCCGTTGACGTACGTGCCGTTGTGCGATCCGAGGTCACGGATCTCGAAGCGGCCGTCGGGCGTCGCGTGGAACTCGGCGTGGTTGCGCGAGACCTGGAGGTCGGAGACGACCAGATCGTTCTCCAGCGCACGACCGATGCGCATGACCCGGCCGAGTGCGAACTGGTGGAACGTCGTCGGGCTGCGGTCGCCGTGGACCGGCGGGGCCCCCGCGGCCCCGCCCGCGCCGGGCGGACCGGCCATGCCCTGCTGCTGCGGGATGTGCGGCTGCTGCGGCTGCTGAGCCGAAGGCTGCTGCTGGGCCGGAGGCTGCTGCCAGCCCTGCTGCGGTGCCTGCGGCTGCTGGACGGGCGCCTGCTGGTTGCCCCAGCCCTGGCCGCCCTGCTGGGGCTGCTGGACGGGGGCCTGCTGGGCACCCGCGCCCTGACCGCCGTAGACGTCGGCACCCGCGGCTGCGGTGATGCTCAGCCGCGGCCCGTCGGTGGCGTTGCCCAGGTGCACGACGGTGCCGGGGCCGATCTCCAGCTGCTGGATCCGGCTGCCCTGTGCATAGGTGCCGTTGGTGCTGCCGTGGTCCTCGATGAACCAGTTCCGGCCCCCCCAGCTGATCGTGGCATGCCGCCACGACACCCTGGCGTCGTCGATCGTCAGGTCACCCTGAGGATCGCGTCCGAGGGTGTACGACCTGGACGGATCGAGCGTCCAGGTCCTTCCATTCAATTCCAGTACGAGTTCCGGCACTCCGCGCCCCACTAGTTGTCCCCCGAGTTACCCCCGTCGCAGGGAGTCTAGGGATGCTGAACATCGTGGGGAACTATTCCAGGAGCAGTCCCGGATACGAAAGTCGGACGGGCCCTGGTACCCGCTTGGACCTGCATCGTTACGGTGCCGACACGAACAATGGGAGGAGAACGCGGCAAGCGTCCCGAGTGGGTACGAACCGCCGGCGAACGGGATATCCCGGATGTCCGCGCCGCACCGCGCCGCCCCCGTCCGGGCACCGGGCGAAAGCGGACGCACGCGGTCCGTCACCGGGTCCGCGCCCCGGTCGTGACGTACGGTCCGCGGACGCTGTCCGTTCCTCGGGACGGACCTCCGGCACCCGGCGGCGGACCGATACGGTGGAAGCATCATGAGCGCATCTCAGCCATCTCAGTCCTTCTCGTCTCCCGAGTCCCCTGAGCCTCCTGAGTCCCGTGAGTCTCCTGAGTCCCGTCGGGGCACCGGCACTCCCACCCTTCTCGTGAAGATCTTCGGGAAGGACCGCCCCGGCCTCACCGCCGGGCTCTTCGATACCCTCGCCGCCTACTCCGTCGATGTCGTCGACATCGAGCAGGTCGTCACCCGTGGCCGTATCGTCCTGTGCGTACTGATCACCGCCCCGGTCACGGGCGGCACCACCGAGGGCGACCTGCGCGCGACCGTGCACAGCTGGGCCGATTCGCAGAAGCTCCAGGCCGAGATCATCTCCGGCACGGGTGACAACCGGCCGCGTGGTGTCGGGCGTTCCCATGTGACGGTGCTCGGACACCCGCTGACCGCGGAGTCGACCGCCGCCATAGCGGCCACCATCACCTCCACCGGAGGCAACATCGACCGCATCTTCCGGCTCGCGAAGTACCCCGTCACGGCGGTGGAGTTCGCGGTGTCCGGCACCGCGACCGAGGATCTGCGGACCGCACTCGCGACCGAGGCCGCCGGCATCGGTGTCGACATCGCGGTGGTGTCGGCCGGGCTGAGCCGCCGGGCCCAGCGGCTGGTCGTCATGGACGTCGACTCGACGCTGATCCAGGACGAGGTCATCGAGCTGTTCGCGGCCCACGCGGGCTGCGAGGACAAGGTCGCCGAGGTGACCGCGCAGGCGATGCGCGGCGAGCTGGACTTCGAGCAGTCGCTGCACGCGCGGGTGGCACTGCTGGCCGGGCTCGACGCCTCGGTGGTGGACAAGGTACGTGCCGAGGTGCGGCTGACGCCGGGGGCCCGCACCCTGATCCGTACGCTGAAACGTCTCGGCTACCAAGTGGGGGTGGTCTCGGGCGGGTTCACCCAGGTCACCGACGACCTGAAGGAACGGCTCGGGCTCGACTTCGCCTCCGCCAACACCCTGGAAGTGGCCGACGGGAAGTTCACCGGGCGGGTCGTCGGTGACATCGTCGACCGGGCGGGCAAGGCCCGGCTGCTGCGCAGCTTCGCCGAGCAGGCCGGGGTGCCGCTGGCGCAGACGGTCGCGATCGGCGACGGCGCCAATGACCTGGACATGTTGAACACAGCCGGCCTCGGCGTGGCCTTCAACGCCAAGCCGGTGGTCCGGGAGGCCGCGCACACCGCGGTGAACGTGCCGTTCCTGGACACCGTGCTCTATCTGCTGGGCATCACCCGCGAGGAGGTCGAGGCCGCCGACGGCCTCGTCGACTGACCGTACGGACGAACGCCGCGTCCCGCGCGTACGACAGGGCCCCCGCAGC
>NZ_JBHJQP010000301.1:0-4241 GCF_042262625.1 Streptomyces sp. NPDC056347
CCGATTGAGCGGTGCCCGCCCGGCGGGGGTCAGCGCTCGGTGCTGGTGTGGACGAAGTCGACGAGCCGGGTCAGCGCGTCCGGGTCCATCGACGGCATCACGCCGTGGCCCAGGTTGAAGATGTGGCCCTCCAGACCGGCGGCGGCGTCCAGCACCTCGCGGGTCTTGGCCTCCACGGCCTCGGTCGGCGCGAACAGCACGGCGGGGTCGAGGTTGCCCTGGAGCGCCTTGCCGGGGCCGACCCGGCGCGCGGCCTCGTCCAGCGAAACGCGCCAGTCGACGCCGACCACGTCCGCACCGGCCTCGCCGAGCAGGCCGAGGAGCTCGCCGGTGCCGACGCCGAAGTGGATGCGGGGGACGCCGTACCCGGCGACCGCGTCGAAGACCTTCGCGGAGGCGGGGAGCACCGAGCGCCGGTAGTCGGCGGGGGACAGCGCGCCCACCCAGGAGTCGAAGAGCTGGACGGCCGAGGCACCCGCCTCGATCTGCACCTCGAGGAAAGCGGCGGTGATCGCGGCGAGCCGGTCCAGCAGGTCGGCCCAGAGCTCCGGGTCGCCGTACATCAGGGCCTTGGTGTGCTCGTGGTTGCGGGAGGGACCGCCCTCCACGAGGTAGCTGGCCAGGGTGAAGGGCGCCCCGGCGAAGCCGATGAGCGGGGTGGCGCCCAGCTCGGCGGTGAGCAGGCCGATGGCCTCGGTGACGTACGAGACGTCCTCCGGCGTCAGGTCGCGCAGCCGGGCCAGGTCGGCCCGGGTGCGGATCGGGTCGGCGATGACCGGGCCGACGCCGGGCTTGATGTCGAGGTCGATCCCGACGGCCTTGAGGGGGACGACGATGTCGCTGAAGTAGATCGCGGCGTCGACCTTGTGGCGGCGGACGGGCTGCATCGTGATCTCGGCGACCAGCTCCGGCATCGTGCAGGAGTCGAGCATCGGGATGCCCTCGCGCACCTTGAGGTACTCCGGCAGCGAGCGGCCCGCCTGACGCATGAACCAGACCGGCGTGTGCGGAACCGGCTCGCGACGGCACGCCTTCAGGAACGCCGACTCATGGGTGGCGGGGGTCTTCGGCTGCTGGCCCATGGGGCGGTCGTTGGCACTCACACCAGGAATCTTCGCACGACGGCCGTGAGGCGTGCGCGGGTGTCCCTCCCTGCGCGAAGCGCCGGTTCCGCCTACTCTTCCCCGCATGGCTCCGGCTCAGGGACACTTCTCCGATCGCACCGACGACGCTGACGGCAAGGGCAGCGAGGAGGGTGGCTTCGTCCCGCCCGCGTTCCGCTCGGCGGTGGACGCCTTGCACGCGGCGCGGCTCCGGCCCGAGCTGGAGGTGGAGCCGACCCGGCCGCCCCGGCGGCTGGCCCCGTTCGCGTACGCCCTGGAGGCGGCGGTCGTCGACGGCGAGGACGACCTGGCCGACGGCCGCCTCGTGCTGCTCCACGACCCGGCCGGGCACGACGCCTGGCAGGGCGCCTTCCGGCTGGTGACGCTGGTGCGGGCCGAGCTGGAGCCGGAGATGGCCGCCGACCCGCTGCTGCCCGAGGTGTGCTGGTCCTGGCTGACCGGGGCACTGGAGGCGCGCGGCCTGTCGTACGGGGAGGCGGGCGGCACGGTGACCCGGGCCAGCTCGCACTACTTCGGTGCGCTGGACACCCGGCGGCCGGCGACGCAGATCGAGATCCGGGCGTCCTGGACGCCCCGGGAGGGCCGCGGCGGGGTGCCGGACGCCGCCGCGCACCTGATGGCCTGGGGAGATCTGCTGTGCCAGATCGCCGGTCTGCCGCCCTCGGGGCCGGTGGACGCGGCGGTGGTGACCCTTCCCCAGCGGCGCGGCCCGCAGGTTTCCTGAAGCACCGGCTTCTCCCGAAGCAGCCACTTTCTCGATTGGCCGAAAATACTCTGTGCCGGTCACTGGGCGTCACTCATGTCGCCCAGTGACCGGCACTTTTTCGTACAATCGATCGCATGCCCGATTTGCCCGAATTGTTACGCATCAAATCGCGATCATCCCCTAAAGGAGCAGGGACCTGCTGCCGAAGAGGTCAATGACCCTTCAAGCACGGTTCGCCCCGGCAAACACCGAGCCGGCCCGTACCGCCACTCCCCAGGAGGCCTGGTGTCCGTTCTCCTAGAGCAGCCCGCAAGCCTGGTCGCCTACCGCCCGAACAAGCCGACGGCCATGGTCGTCGTGGCCGACCCGCGCGTCCGTTCCACCGTCACCCGCCATCTGTGGGCACTCGGAGTACGTGACGTCATCGAGGCGTCGTCCATCGCGGAGGCCCGTCCCCGCGTCGGCAACCCGCGCGACATCTGCGTAGCCGACGTCCACCTGCCCGACGGTTCCGGGCTGACCCTGCTGTCCGAGACCCGGGCGGCCGGCTGGCCGAACGGTCTCGCCCTGTCCGCCGCCGACGACATCGGCGCCGTGCGCAACGCCCTCGCGGGCGGCGTGAAGGGCTATGTCGTCACCGGAACACGAACCAATATCGGCCACCCCGCCCGTCCCGGCGTCGCCCCCATCGGCGCCAACGCCGCCCGTATGCACCGCCGCCCCCCGGGCGCCCCGGGCCACCCCGGCGGCTACCGCGAACTGTCCGGCCGCGAGGTCGAGGTCCTCCGGCTGGTCGCCGAGGGCCAGTCCAACAAGGCCATCGGCGTCTCGATGGGCCTGTCCGCCCTGACCGTCAAGAGCCACCTCGCCCGGATCGCCCGCAAGCTCGGCACCGGCGACCGCGCGGGCATGGTCGCCGTCGCGCTGCGTACCGGAATCATCCACTGACGCCCGCACCCGGCCGCCCGCACGGGTGCGGCCCGGCTGGTTTGTGCTCCTCGGCACCCGTCGGCGGAACGTTCCGTCGACGGGTGCCGTACATACACAGATACCCTTGACACGTGACCGACGCCCAAGAGACCGCAGCAGACAGTTCACTGCGAACCACCGGGGGCGCTCCCCCGGACGACGTCGCCCCGGCGCCGATCCCCTTGCTCGAACCTCGCGAGGGCATTCCCCCGGTGGTGGCGTCCGAGGACGCACTGGCCCGGGTGGTCGCCGCCTTCGCGGCCGGGTCCGGCCCGGTGGCCGTCGACGCCGAGCGGGCCTCCGGCTACCGCTACGGCCAGCGCGCCTATCTGGTGCAGCTGCGCCGCGAGGGCGCGGGCAGCGCGCTGATCGACCCGGTCGGCTGCCCCGACCTGTCCGGGCTGGGCGAGGTCCTGACCGGCAGCGAGTGGATTCTGCACGCCGCCACCCAGGACCTGCCCTGTCTGCGCGAGATAGGGATGACCCCCACCGGCCTCTTCGACACCGAGCTCGCCGGCCGGCTGGCCGGCTTCCCGCGCGTCGGCCTCGGCGCCATGGTGGAGAACGTGCTCGGTTTCTCGCTGGAGAAGGGGCACTCCGCCGTCGACTGGTCCACCCGTCCGCTGCCCGACCCCTGGCTGCGCTACGCGGCACTCGACGTCGAGCTGCTGATCGACCTGCGCAACGCCCTGGAGGACGAGCTCGACCGGCAGGGCAAGCTGGAATGGGCCCGCGAGGAGTTCGACTCGATCGCCTCGGCGCCGCCCGCTCCCCCGCGCAAGGACCCCTGGCGCCGCACGTCGGGCATGCACAAGGTCCGCCGCCGCCGTCAGATGGCGGCGGTACGGGAGCTGTGGACCGCGCGTGACCAGGTCGCCCGGCGCCGTGACGTCTCCCCGGGCAAGGTGCTGAGCGACGCCGCGATCGTCGAGGCGGCGCTCGCGCTCCCGCCCAACATCCAGGCGCTGACCGCGCTCACCGGCTTCGGGCACCGCATGGGGCGGCGCCAGCTGGAGCAGTGGCAGGCCGCCGTCGACCGGGCCAAGGCACTGCCGGACACCGAGCTCCCGCAGCCCGGCCAGGCCCTCACGGGCCCGCCCCCGCCCCGCGCCTGGGCGGACAAGGACCCCGCGGCCGCGGCCCGGCTGTCGGCCGCCCGCACCGCGGTCTCGGAGCTCGCCGAGCGGCTGCACATGCCGCAGGAGAACCTGATCACCCCGGACACCGTGCGCCGGGTCTGCTGGGAGCCGCCCAAGCACCCGACGCCGGACGCGGTGGAGACCGCGCTCGCCGGGTACGGGGCGCGTCGCTGGCAGATCGAGCAGGTGGCCCCGCTGCTGCTGCGCGCGCTGTCGTCCGCCGCCTGAGCCGCCGCTCCGGGGACGTAATCGCGCCAGGTTCCCGATCCGCGTGCCCGAACGCCGGACGGACCGATTCCGGTC
>NZ_JBHJQP010000302.1:0-4221 GCF_042262625.1 Streptomyces sp. NPDC056347
GATCGATCCGCCGGAAGGCCCCTGATTCCGTTCTGCTTCCGCCCGTTCTCAGCCCGCGAGGAGCTTCTTCACGGAGGCGGCCACCCGGCCACCGTCCGCGCGCCCCGCCACCTTCGGGTTCACGATCTTCATGACGGCACCCATCGCGCGCGGCCCCTCGGCCCCGGCGGCCCTGGCCTCCTCGACGGCGGCGGCCACGATCGTGCCCAGCTCGTCGTCGCTCAGCTGCTTCGGCAGGTACGCGTCGAGGATTGCGCCTTCCGCCTTCTCCCGCTCGGCCTGCTCGGCCCGGCCGCCCTGCGCGAAGGCCTCGGCCGCCTCGCGGCGCTTCTTCGCCTCCTTGGCGATCACCTTCTGCACCTCGTCGTCGGAGAGCTCGCGGGCCGCCGTGCCGCTGACCTCCTCCTTCGTGATGGCCGTGAGGGTCAGCCGGAGCGTGGACGAGGTCAGTTCGTCCCGCGCCTTCATCGCCGTGGTGAGGTCTTCCTTGAGCTGCGCCTTGAGCGTGGTCATGTGCTGATTGTGGCAGGTACGCAGCAGCCCGCGCCCGCGGGTTTTCCGCTGGCCGCACGGTGTCTGCGACGATGGGCGCATGCGCGCACGCTACGGAGTCCCCCTGAAAGTCACGGCAGTCGGCGCGGCGATCGGCGCGGCCGGCCTCGCCTACGCCGCCGGGTTCGAGGCCCGCTCGTTCCGGCTGCGACGGGTCACCATTCCCGTACTGCCGCACGGGGCCCGCCCGTTGCGCGTACTCCAGGTCTCCGACATCCACATGGTCAGCGGTCAGCGCAAGAAGCGCGCCTGGCTGCAGTCGCTGGCGGGCCTGCGGCCGGACTTCGTCGTGAACACCGGCGACAACCTCTCCGACCCCGAGGCCGTCCCCGAGCTGCTCGACGCGCTCGGCCCCCTGATGGAGTTCCCGGGGGTGTACGTCTTCGGCTCCAACGACTACTACGGCCCCAAGCTCCGCAACCCCGCCCGCTACCTGGTGGAGAAGGCCCGCGGCAAGCACGGCCTCAACGGGAACGCGCCCGCGGTCGGCGTCGTCCACAACCCGTGGGAGCCCATGCGGGACGCCTTCGACGAGGCGGGCTGGCTGGGCCTGTCCAACACCCGGGGCCGCCTCAAGATCGACGGCATGGAGCTCGCCTTCACCGGCCTGGACGACCCGCACATCAAGCGCGACCGCTACGCGGAGGTGGCGGGCGGCCCGGAAACCGGCGCCGACCTGTCGATCGGCGTCGTCCACGCTCCGTACCTGCGCTCCCTGGACGCCTTCACCATGGACGGCTACCCGCTGATCCTGGCCGGTCACACCCACGGCGGCCAGCTCTGCATCCCCTTCTACGGGGCCCTGGTCACCAACTGCGACCTGGACACGGACCGGGTCAAGGGCCTCTCCACCCACTCCGTGGACGGCCGCCGCGCCTACCTCCACGTCTCCGCAGGCTGCGGCACCAACCGCTACACCCCGGTCCGCTTCGCCTGCCCCCCGGAGGCGACGCTCCTGACCCTGACGGCCCAGGACTGAGCCGCCCCGCCCCTTCCCCGCCCGGCCCCGCAGAAACCGGATTTCGTCTGCGGGCGCGGGTGGGCTAAAGTAATCGATGTCGCCGGGAGACCGGCGGCGATCGGGGTGTAGCGCAGCTTGGCAGCGCGCTTCGTTCGGGACGAAGAGGTCGTGGGTTCAAATCCCGCCACCCCGACAGCCGTAAGACCAGGTCAGGGGCCTGATCCGCGAAAGCGGGTCAGGCCCCTGAGTGGTTTCGGGGGCCGATTCGGGGGCCGCCATGTCCTGGAGGGGGACCGTATGTTCGGCAGTGGAAGGACTCTCGGCAGTTTCAAGGTCGGGGACAAGGTCACGGTCGGAGCGCCGAGCGACAGGCCTCTCTACCACCACGGGTCGCACGGGACCGTCGTCACCATAGGCACCAAGCGTGTCCACGTGCGGATGGACAGGGCCGCGTTCGATAGCCATGACGGCGAGGTGGCGAATTTCCTTCCCGGTGACCTGGAGCCGGGACATGTCGGGACGCCGCGGAACACCGACCGGATGAACGATGCCTTCACCGCCCTCAAGCTGGCGGCCGGTACCGATCTCGTGGCCGTGGCGACGGACGCCGGGATCATCACGGCCGAGCAGGGGGAGCGGATCAAGGCCGCGTGGGCCGACCACTTGCGGCGCTGACAAGTGCGGTCGTAACGCGGTTCACCCGGGCGGTGCCCGGAGAGCCGCCCTGGACGGGGAGTTCCGCGTGCTGCTCGGCGAGTGGTGGCAGCGGGCCCAGGACGAGTCGTCACGTGTCGCCGTGCACAGCAGCTTCGGTGGCGCTTCACATGGCGGTTCGGTGTTTCAGGGGACGCCCGGGACGCCCGGGACACGGCAAGGGGCTGACCCTCCTGTCACTTCTGCCACTCCTGGGCTTCGGTCCAGGGGCGGAGTTTTTCCGGGTTCCGGACGGCCCAGATGTGGGTGATGCGGTCGTCGGCGAGGGCGAAGGCCGCGACGGTGACGGTGACACCCGTGTGCTGGGCGACCAGGCCGGGGCGGCCGTTGACCGATCGTTCCAGGAGCTTCAGGCCCGGGGCCTTGTCTGCGATGTGGATCAGGTACTGGGCGATGCGTTCGCCGCCCGTGACCGGTCGCAGGACGGTGCTGACCAGGCCGCCGCCGTCGGCGGTCAGCGCGGCGTCGGGATCCAGGAGACCCACCAGGGCCCTGATGTCCTTGGCCTCCCACGCCTCCTTGAAGCGCCGCACCAGTCCCGCCTGGCCCGCCGACGGGACGGCACGGGGCCGCACCCCCTCCGCCCCGGCCCCGATCCGGCGGCGCGCCGAGGAGGCCAGCTGGCGGCAGGCCGCGGGCGTACGGTCCACGATCCCGGCGATCTCCGCGAAGCTGTACCGGAAGACGTCGTGCAGGACGAACGCCACGCGCTCGGCGGGCGTCATCGACTCCAGTACGACGAGGAAGGCCATGTCCACCGACTCGTCCAGGGTGACCTGGTCGGCGGGGTCGGCCGCCTCGGCGCCACCGCCGACCGGCCGTCCGCCGAACCATTCCGTACGGTCGGGCAGCGGGTCCGGAATCCACGCGCCGACGTACGCCTCGCGCCGGACCCGCGCCGAGCCGAGCACGTCCAGGCAGATGCGGCCCGCCACCGTCGTCAGCCAGGCGGCGGGCGACTCGACGGCCTCCCGGCGCCGCGGCGACATGGCGTACCAGCGGGTGTAGGTCTCCTGCACGGCGTCCTCCGCCTCGGCCAGTGAGCCGAGGAGCCGGTAGGCGAGGTTCATCAGCCGACGGCGCTCGCCGTCCATCGCCCCCGGTGCCGTATCGAACCACGTGTCCATGACCATGACCGCCCCCCGTTGCCGCCTCACATTTCGCGGGGCTGCTTCGTCGAATCACCGAGAGGTTACTGAGCCACCGCCGCGAGGCAGAAGAGGGGACCGTGTCATGGCCATACGGACGACGGCAGTACCGGGTACGGCGGAATCGGGCACGGCCGCGGCCACGGAGAGACGGATCACGTTCGTGCAGGTCGCGACGGTCCTGCAAACCTTGGCGATCTTCTTCCAGGCGGTCACGGCAGGGCTGCTGCTGTCCACGTCCTACGGCGAGACGCTGCACGGCGTCGGCGCGCGGGTGATGTACGGGGCGTCGATGCTGTACGTACTCGCGGCCGTCCTCGCCTGGCGGCCGGGCGGCGGGTCGCCCCGCTCGATCCTGTACGCCACCGGCTTTCTCGTGCTCGCGTCGGTGCAGGTGGTGCTGGGTATCGCGCATGTGCCCTCGGTTCACGTGCCGCTCGGGGTGCTGATGTTCGGGCTGAGCGTTCTGGTGCTGGCCCAGGCGCTGGTCCGGCGCGCGAGGGCGTGATCCGAAGGGAGTCGCATTCGTCGACCACCACCCGGAATGCACCTTTCGTCACCCCGTGCGAGTCTGGTCATGGCCCATCGTCCGAAAGCCGCAACAGGAGGCACGATCGTGGGCAAGAAGCAGACTCGACAGAATCGCGGTGCCCGCACCGGCGGCCACGAACGCAGCGCCACTCCGGAGATGAAGGAGACGAAGGAGCAGACGCGGCCTTCAGCTGCCCAGGAGACGGTGCACGCAATCTCGGAGCAGGTCTCCCACCGGAAGCAGCGGAGGTTCGGCCACAACTGACCCTCCCGTCCCTCAACCCGTCACGACGACCGCCCTCCGCAGCGGCACCC
>NZ_JBHJQP010000303.1:0-3959 GCF_042262625.1 Streptomyces sp. NPDC056347
GTCGGACGGCGGGCGGAGCGGGGCCGGTGCCGGCGGCCGAAAGTCTCCACCCGTGCGACTTTGGTCGCCCGTCCCGCCCGTAGGGCCCGTCCGTCCGCCCGGCCTGGGTAGCTTTGTGGCATGACGCGTACGGAATACCGCTGGCTGCTGCCGTCGGCCATGGCCGACCCGGAGCTCCCCGGCGACCGGCGCGGCCGCACCCGCCGCACGGTGCGGGACTGGATCGTCGACACGACCGCGTTCCTCTGCGCCGCCGCGGTCGGAATGGTCGCGGCGGCGGCGATCGAGGCCGATCCGACCACCCCCGAGCTCGTCCTGCTGACCGACATCCTGCTCGGGACGCTGGCCTGCTGCGCGCTCTGGGTGCGCCGGAGATGGCCGGTGGGGGTGGCGCTGGGGCTGGTCCTGCTCTCCGCGGTCGAACCGGTCGCGGCCGGGGCGATGCTCGTCGCGCTCTTCGGCCTGGCGGTGCACCGGCCCTTCCGGCCGGTCGCGGTCATCGGGGGGCTGGCCCTGCTCCTCACCCCCGTACAGCCGTATCTGCGCCCCGACCCGGACACCTCGTTCCTCGGGGCCACGTTCATCGGGGTGCTGCTGACCCTGCTGGTGATCAGCTGGGGCATGGCCGTACGGTCCAGACGACAGCTCGTCGTCTCCCTGCGCGAGCGGGCCCGCCGGGCCGAGACCGAGGCGGAACTCCGCGCCGAACAGGCCCAGCGGCTGGCCCGCGAGGCCATCGCCCGCGAGATGCACGACGTCCTCGCCCACCGCCTCACCCTGCTCAGCGTGCACGCGGGCGCCCTCGAATTCCGCCCCGACGCCCCCACGGCCGAGGTCGCCCGGGCCGCCGGGGTCATCCGGGACAGCGCGCACGAGGCGCTCCAGGACCTGCGCGAGATCATCGGCGTACTGCGCAGCCCCGGCGAGGGTGACGGCGACCGGCCGCAGCCCACCCTGGCCACCCTCGACGAACTGATGGCCGAGTCCCGGCTGGCCGGAATGAGGGTCACCCTCGACAACCGGATCGACGACCCCGCCGCGGCCCCCGCCGCCACCGGCCGCACCGTCTACCGCATCGCCCAGGAGGCCCTGACCAACGCCCGCAAGCACGCCCCCGGCACCGAGGTCACCGTCAGCGTCACCGGTGCCCCGGGCGAAGGCCTCACCGTCGAGGTGCGCAACCCGGCGCCCGTCGGCCCCTTCGAGCGGGTCCCCGGCTCCGGCCAGGGGCTCATCGGCCTCACCGAACGCGCCACGCTGGCCGGGGGCAGCCTGGACCACGGACCGCTGCCGGACGGCGGCTTCCGCGTCCACGCCACGCTGCCGTGGCCGGCCTGAGCGCCGAAACCGCGGCCCCGCCCGGTGCCCACCGGGGCCGGCGCGCGTCGCGCCCCGTCCCCGATACGGTTGCGGCCATGACCACGCCTCTCCCGAAGGAGCCGGCCCCGCGCACGGTCCGGCTGCTCGTCGTCGACGACGATCCGCTCGTCCGGGCCGGCCTCGCCCTCATGTTCGGCGGCGCCGACGACATCGAGATCGTGGGGGAGGGGGCGGACGGCACGGAGGTTGCCGCGCTGACCGACCGGCTGCGCCCCGACGTGGTGCTGATGGACCTCCGGATGCCGGCCATGGACGGGCTCACCGCGACCGAACGGCTGCGGACCCGCCCCGGCGCCCCCGAGGTCATCGTCCTGACGACCTTCCACGCCGACGAACAGGTGCTCCGGGCGATCCGGGCCGGGGCGGCCGGATTCGTCCTCAAGGACACCCCGCCGGCGCGGATCGTCGACGCGGTGCGACGGGTGGCCGCCGGGGATCCGGTGCTCTCGCCCACGGTGACCCGGCAGTTGATGGACCGCGCCGCCGGGGCCGGGCCCCGCGTCCGCGACGAGCGCGCCGACACGGCCCGGCGGCGGATCGACGCACTGGCCGGGCGGGAACGCGAGGTCGCGATCGCCGTCGCCCACGGCCGGTCCAACGCCGAGATCGCCGCCGCCCTCTACCTCAGCGTGGCGACCGTGAAGACCCAGGTCTCCCGGATTCTCGCCCGGTTCGGCTTCAACAACCGTGTCCAGATCGCACTGTTGGTGCATGACGCGGGGCTGGCCGACGACGACGGAGATCGTCCACCGGCATAGGGTGAAGCGGCGGGCCCGCGGGGAACGGGCCGTACGAGCCGCACGACCGGGAGGGGCGATCCCATGTCCGACGCCAGTGGTCAGGCCGATATCGATCTGCGCGGACTCGCGGAATTCACCGCGAACCCGTATCCGTACTACGAGAAAATGCGCGCCGTCGGACCGGTGCACACCGTCCGCACCGACGAGTTCGAGCGCGTCTGGCTGGTGGTGGGGTACGAAGAGGCGCGTGCCACCCTCTCCGACCCGAGGTTCACGAAGGACTGGCGCAGTCTTCCGGGCGCGCCCGAAGTCGACCCGATCTTCCTGAACATGCTGGAGCTGGACGCGCCGCACCACACCCGGCTGCGCAAGCTCGTCGCCCGGGAGTTCACCGCCCGCCGGGTGGAGTCGCTGCGTCCGCGCGTCCAGGAGATCACCGACGGGCTCCTCGACGCGATGGTGCCCGCGGGGCGCGCGGATCTCGTCGACGCCCTCGCCTTCCCGCTGCCGATGACCGTCATCTGCGAACTGATCGGCGTACCGCACCTGGACCGGGACCGGTTCCGCGGCCTGTCGAATGAGGTGGTCAGCCCCACGTCGCCGGAGCAGGAGGCCGAGGCGGTGCGGATCATGGGGGAGTACCTGCGCGAACTCATCGACGACAAGCGCCGCTCACCCGGCGACGACCTGATGAGCGCCCTGGTCAGGACGCGTGACGAGGAAGGCGACCGGCTCTCCTTCGACGAACTCATGGGCATGGCCTTCCTGCTGCTGGTGGCCGGGCACGAGACCACCGTCAACCTGATCGCCAACGGCGTACGGGCCCTGCTCGACCACCCCGACCAGCTCGCCGCGCTCCGCGACGACCCCGGGCTGACCGGCGGCGCCGTCGAGGAGATGCTGCGCTACGACGGGCCGGTGGAGAACGCCACATTCCGCTTCGCCCGGGAGGACATCCCGATGGGGCGGCGGATCATCCCCGCGGGCGCCCCGGTGCTGGTCTCGCTGGCCGGCGCCGACCGGGACGGCGGCCGCTACCCGGAACCCGGCACCTTCGACATCCGCCGCGAACCCCAGGGCCACCTGGCCTTCGGACACGGCCTCCACTTCTGCGTGGGCGCGCCGCTGGCCCGGATGGAGGGCCGGATCGCGATCCGCAGCCTGCTGGAGCGGTGCCCCGGCCTGGCCCTGGACACCGAGGCGGACCGGGAACCGGACTGGATTCCCGGCATGCTGATCCGCGGCGCGCGCGGACTGCCCGTCCGCTGGTGAGCCGAGGCGCACGTGATGACGCAGACATACCGGCGGACCGGGCGGGCACGCGGGAACGGAGCCGCGCCCGGCAGAACGAGAGGAGTGCCGACATGACCGGAATCGACCTGACGGCCGCACAGAAAGTGCTCGACGCACAGCCGTTCAGCGCACTGGTGGGCGCCCGGCTCACCGCCTTCGGGGACGGCGCGGCCACCCTCGAAGTGGACATACGTCCCCAACTCCAGCAGCAGAACGGCTTTCTGCACGGCGGCGTCCTCGCCTACGCGGCCGACAACGCGATCACCTTCGCCGCCGGCACGACCCTGGGCCCGGCCGTACTGACCGGCGGCTTCTCCATCCAGTACGTGCGGCCCGCCACCGGCGCCACCCTGGTCGCGGAGGCCGAGGTCGCGCACACCGGCCGCCGCCGGGCGGTGGTCCGCTGCGAGCTGTTCACCGCCGCCGAGGACGGGGAGCGGACGCTCTGCGCCGTCGCGCAGGGCACCGTGCTGCCGGCCTGACCGGTCGGGGGGGGGGGGCCCCCGCCGCCCCCCCCCCCCCCCCCCCCCCGCCCCCCCCCCCCCC
>NZ_JBHJQP010000304.1:0-3920 GCF_042262625.1 Streptomyces sp. NPDC056347
TGGTGTTCGGTACGACGGTGTCGGGTCGTCCGGCGGATCTGCCGGGTGTGGAGGGCATTCTGGGTCTGTTCATCAATACGGTGCCGGTTCGTGTGTGTGTGGATCCGGGGGCGTCGGTGGTGGCGTGGCTGGAGGGTGTGCAGTCGGGGTTGGTGGAGTCCCGGCAGTTCGAGTATGTGGCGTTGTCGGATATCGAGACGGGGCTTCCTGCGGGGGTTTCGCTCTTCGACAGTCTGGTTGTTTTCGAGAATTATCCGGTGGACGAGGCGGCTGCTGAGGGGCGTGGGCTGTCGGTCAGTGGTGTGCGGGCAGAGGAGTCGACGAACTACGCGCTCACTCTCATCGCCGCGGCTGTCGGCGACCGGCTCGACATGACCCTCTCCTACGACCCCGCCCTCCTCGACGAGTCCACCGTCCGGACGCTGACCCGGCGTCTCGCCCAGGTGCTGACCACGTTTGTGAACCACGCCGGAACACCTCTCGGCGAACTGGAACTCCTGGCCCCGGAGGAGCACGCCAGCGTCCTGGCCTGGGCCGACGGCGGCGGAGAGCCGGCCGGGGACGCCTCGGTCGTGGATGTGTTCGCACGCCGTGCGGCCGCTGCCCCCGACGCGATGGCCGTCCGCTGCGGCAGTGCTGCCCTGACGTACGCGGAGCTGGACCTGGCCTCCGACCGCCTGGCCGGCGCTCTGATCGAGCGCGGCGTGGGCGCGGAGTCGCGGGTCGGTCTGCTCCTGGAGCGGTCGACGGACGTCGTCGTCGCGATGCTGGCCGTGCTCAAGGCCGGCGGTGTGTACGTCCCGCTGCACTCCTCGTACCCCGAGGATCGGCTGCGTCAGGCCCTCGCCCAGTCCGGCGCGTGGATCCTGCTGACCGACGCCGCGATGGAGTCCCGTGCACAGGAAACGGGCGTATCCGTGGTGCGAGTGGACGCCGTCCCGGCCGATCTCGGCGCAGCCCCGGCGTCGGTGAGCCCGACTGCCTTGGCCTACGTGATGTTCACGTCGGGGTCGACGGGTGTGCCGAAGGGCGTGGCGGTCACGCATGACGACATCGTGGCGCTCGTGTCCGATCGTCGGTGGCGGTCGGGTGCACACGGTTCGGTGTTGTTCCATTCGCCGCATTCGTTCGATGCGGCGACGTACGAGGTGTGGGTGCCGTTGCTGAACGGTGGCACGGTGGTGGTTGCCGAGGCGGAGTTGAGTGCGTCGGTGGTGCGGGATGCCGTGGCGTCGGGTGTGACGGCGTTGTGGGTGACCGCTGCGTTGTTCGGTGTCCTGGTCGAGGAGGACCCGGGGTGTTTCGCGGGTCTGCGCGAGGTCTGGACCGGCGGCGACGCGGTGCCCGCCGCGGCGGCTCACAGCCTGCTGGAGAACTGCCCCGGCCTGGTCCTCGTCAACGGCTACGGACCGACCGAGTCCACCACCTTCGCCGTGTGCGGCCCCATCACGACCGACGACGCCACGGGCGGATCGGTGCCGCTGGGTGAGGTCATGGAGCACACTCGCGGCTATGTCCTGGACGCGCGGCTGCGTCCGGTGGGTGTCGGTGTTGCGGGTGAGTTGTATCTGGGGGGTTCGGGTCTGGCGCGTGGTTATGACGGGCGTGCGGATCTGACGGCGGAGCGGTTCGTGGCCGATCCGTTCGGCCGGGGCGGACGCCTCTACCGCACGGGTGACCTGGTGCGGTGGCGGGAGGACGGCCGGCTGGAGTTCCTCGGGCGTGGGGACGGTCAGGTGAAGATCCGTGGTTTCCGGATCGAGGTCGCCGAGATCGAGACCGTCCTGGCTCGTCACGCTTCCGTGGGTGTGGTGTCGGTGCAGGTCCGTGAGGACCGGCCCGGCACGAAGCGACTCGTCGCCTACCTGGTCCCCGCACAGGGCGTGGACGTCGACCCGGCCGAGATCCGGGCCCACGCGTCCGCTCTGTTGCCGGAGTACATGGTTCCGTCGGCGTTCGTCGTGCTGGACGAGCTGCCGCTGACGGTGAACGGCAAGGTGGACCGCAAGGCGCTGCCCGCCCCGGCGTCGGAGGCGGCCGAGGAGTACGTCGCCCCGCGTACGGCGGTGGAGGAAGCCCTGGCCGGTATCTGGGCCGATGTCCTGGGCCTCGAGCAGGTCGGCGTGCACGACGACTTCTTCGCACTCGGCGGCGACTCGATCTCCAGCCTGAAGGTCGTCTCCCGCATCCGGGGCGTCCTCGACGGCGCCGCACTCTCCCCGCGCGCCCTCTTCGACCACCCTACCGTCGCCGCCCTCGCGACCCAGGTGGCCGGACAGCCCGTCAATGACGGGCAGCGGACCGACGCGGCGATCGCGCCCGCACCGCGCACCGGACCGCTGCCGCTTTCGTTCGCGCAGGAACGCCTCTGGTTCCTGCACGACTTCGACCGCGACGGCGTCGAATACAACATCGTCGCCGCGCTCCGGCTCACCGGCGATCTGGACACCGACGCCCTGCGTACGGCGCTGCAGGGACTCGTGGCCCGGCACGAGGCGCTGCGTACCACCTTCGGCTCCGTCGACGGCCGGGGCGTCCAGATCGTCCACGGCCCCGGCGAGGCCGAGATACCCGTCCGCCTGGTCGAGGCGGCCGGCGACGACGAGCTGAGGGCGGCGCTCGCCCACGAGGCGGCCCTGCCGTTCGACCTGCGCACCGGCCCGCTCACCAGGGCCCTGCTGGTCCGGCTCTCCCCGGACGCGCACGTGCTGGTCCTGTCGATGCACCACATCGTCACGGACGGTTGGTCGATGGGTGTTGTTACCCGTGAGTTGAGTGCGCTCTACTCTGCCGCGGTGCGCGGGGAGGACGCTGCCCTGCCGGAGCTCCCGGTGCAGTATCCGGACTTCGCTGTCTGGCAGCGTGAGCACCTGGCGGGCGACGCGCTGGATGGTCAGCTCGCCTACTGGCGGGGGAAGCTGGCCGGTCTGGAGCCGTTGGAGCTGCCGACGGACCGGCCGCGTCCAGCGGTCCGTACCTCGGCCGGTGCGCTGCACACCTTCGAGGTTCCGACCGCGCTGGCCGACCGTCTGAAGACCATGGGCTACGAGCACGGCGCGAGCCTCTTCATGACCCTGACCGCGGTGACCCAGCTACTGCTGTCCCGGTACAGCGGCCGCCAGGACATCGCCGTCGGCACGGTGGTCTCCGGACGCGAGCGTGCCGAGATCGAGGAGCTCGTCGGCTTCTTCGTCAATACCCTGGTGCTCCGGTCCCGAGTGGACGAGGCGCAGGGCTTCGGTGCGCTGCTGTCGGCGGTTCGGGAGACGACGCTCGACGCGTTCGCGCACCAGGACGTGCCGTTCAGCCGGCTCATCGAGGAGCTGGCCCCCGAACGCGACACCTCCCGCACCCCCCTGGTCCAGGCTCTGGTGGCGCTGCAGAACACCCCGATGGGCGCCTTCGACCTGCCAGGGCTGCACGTCGCGGACGAGGCGGTGCCGCGCCAGGCGGCGCAGTTCGAGCTGAGTCTGCACTTCCAGGAGACCGAGGGCGGCGGCCTCGCAGCCGTGGCCGAGTTCAACACCGACCTGTTCGACACGACGACCGTCGCCCGCATGTGCCGGCACTGGCTCGTGCTCGCCGACCGCGTGACCGCGCGCCCGGACGAACCCCTGGACCGCTTCCCGACGCTGGACACCGCCGAGGCGGGCCTCCTTCTCGCCGAGTGGGCGGGGCCGGGTGTGGGTTCGGGTGGTCGTTCGGTGGTGGAGTTGGTTGCTGAGCGTGTGGGTGTGGTGCCGGGTGCGGTGGCGGTGGTGTGTGGGGATGTGTCGTTGACGTATGGCGAGTTGTGGGCTCGTGTGGAGGTGTTGGCCGGGCGTTTGGTGGCGCTGGGTGTGGGGGTGGAGTCGCGGGTCGGGGTGTCGTTGCCGAGGTCTGCTGATCTGGTGGTGGCGGTGCTTGCGGTGTTGCGGGCG
>NZ_JBHJQP010000305.1:0-3892 GCF_042262625.1 Streptomyces sp. NPDC056347
CGGGGGGGGGTACCCCCCCCCCGGGGGGGCCGCGGGGGCCGCGCACCCCGCCGCCCCCCCGCTGCCGGGAACGGGGGGCCATCCCCGCGGGCGCGGGGAGCAGTCTCTGGGCTCCGGTTCGCACCCGACGGCCCGCTCGGCGTCTACGCCACGTCGATCACCGCGGTCGACGTCGGCCCCGGCGAACTGACGATGGCCGAACACGAGAGCCCACCAGTGCCAAGGCCGGTACACCCCCGCACCAGAGGCGGGGCCTGCCGCCACCGAGCCGCCCTCAGGCGAACCGCCGGCTCATCAATCTCATGCGGGGCTCTGAATGCGACGGAGCCGCTTCAAGCTCCAGCCTCTCTCCCCATCCGAAGGCGGATGCGGCATCCGCGCGGCCAAGCGCAAGGAGAAGGCCCCGGCAGCAGCGCGCGCAGTTTCAGGGGCTGCCCCGACCATGGCCGAAGCGCTCGCTGGTGGCGCTGCCCAGCAGCGGCTTGTAGGGATAGGACAGCTACCGGACGGCCCTCTACGTGCGGGCAGCGGCCCTCTTGGCCACCGCCACTGCACGCCGTCTGCACGCATGGCCACCGGTCGACCATCGGAAGGCACACGGCGGGGCATCCAGGCTGATGCGCCGAAAGAGTCAAGGTCACGGAACAAGAAAAACCCCAGGTCACGGCGAGTGAGTCCTGGGGTTAATCCGAGCCGCCTTCGGGATTCGAACCCGAGACCTACGCATTACGAGTGCGTTGCTCTGGCCAACTGAGCTAAGGCGGCGCGCCCTGTCACACCATGGTGCGATCAGCAGCGTCGCCAAGTCTACACAGTTTCCGAGGGTGCTTAGTACCAGCCCTGGTGCTGGTCTTCCGTGCAGGTCAGGAGCACTTCTTGTCCCGGGCGGGCGGGGTGCCGTCCAGGAGGTAGGTGTTGATCGCGGTGTCGATGCAGTCGCTGCCGCGGCCGTACGCGGTGTGGCCGTCGCCCTCGTACGTGAGGAGGGTTCCGGAGGAGAGCTGGGCGGCCAGGGAGCGGGCCCACCTGTACGGGGTGGCCGGATCGCGGGTGGTGCCGACCACGACGATCGGGGCCGCGCCCTCGGCCTTGATGCGGTGCGGGGTGCCGGTGGCCGGGACGGGCCAGTCGGCGCAGTTCAGGGCGGCCCAGGTGAAGGACCTGCCGAAGACCGGGGACGCCTTCTCGAAGTCCGGGGCGGCCCGGGTGGCGGCCTTGGCGTCGGCGAAGGCCGACGGCTGGTCCAGGCAGTTCACGGCGGCGTTGGCGAACATGAGGTTGGCGTACGAGCCGTTCGGCCGGCGCTCGTAGTAGGTGTCCGAGAGGGCGAGCAGGCCGGAACCGTCACCGTCCTGGGCGGCGGCGACGGCCTCGCGGAGCTGGGGCCAGGCCGACTCGTCGTACATGGCGGCGATGACCCCCGTGGTGGCCAGGGACTCGGTGAGGCGCCGGGGGTCGCCGGTGTCGATCGGATGGGCGTCCAGGTCGGCGAAGAGCCGCTTCAGGCGGGTGGCCGCATCGGCGGTCGAGGTGGTGCCGAGCGGGCAGTCCGCGTTCTTCAGGCAGTCGGCGGCGAAGGCCTGGAAGGCGGTCTCGAAGCCCGCGGTCTGGTCGCGGTTCAGCTCCACGGCGTCCAGCGAGGGGTCCATCGCGCCGTCGAGGACCAGCCGGCCGACCCGGGCGGGGAAGAGCTCGGCGTACGTCGCGCCGAGGAAGGTGCCGTACGACGCCCCGACGTAGGTCAGCTTCTCGTCGCCGAGCAGGGCTCGCAGCATGTCCATGTCGCGGGCGGTCTCGACGGTGGAGACATGCGGCAGGACCTCGCCGGAGCGCTTCTCGCAGCCCTGGGCGAACTGCCGGTACGCGTCGTTCAGCGCGCTGATCTCGGCGGCGTCGTCCGGGGTCTGGTCGACCTGGGTGAAGCGGTCCATCTGCGGGCCGGTGAGGCAGACGACCGGCTCGCTCCGGGCGACCCCGCGGGGGTCGACGGCGACCATGTCGTAGCGGGCCCGGACCTGCGCGGGGTAGCCGACGCCCGCATAGCCCTGGAGGTACTCGACGGCCGAGCCCCCGGGTCCGCCCGGGTTCACCAGGAGGGAGCCGATCCGCTTCCCGGGGCCGGTGGCCGCCTTGCGGGAGACGGCCAGCGCGATGTCGCCGCCGTCCGGCTTCGCGTAGTCCAGCGGCGCCTTCATCGTGGCGCACTGGAACCCCTCGACACCGCAGTCCCGCCATTTCAGCTTCTGCGCGTAGTACGACGCGAGCCCGGCGGGGACAACCGGGGCGGACACGGACACGGTGCCCGAGGACGGCGTGGAACGTGCCGGACCCCCGCCGGTGCAGCCGGAGACGAGCAGACCTGCCGTGCCGAGCAGCACGGTGGCGAGGATGCGGAGCGAGCGCCTGGAGTCCATCCCCGGAAGCGTAGCCGTCCCGTACCGGTTCGCCCGATTCGCTCCCCGTACGGGTGAATGGGCCGACGGGACCGGACGGCGCGTCAGCCCGCGCGCAGGGCCACCGTCATGGCCTCGACCGCGAGGAGCGGCGCCACGTTGCGGTCCAGGGCCCGGCGGCAGGCGATCACCGCCTCTATCCGGCGCAGGGTGCGCTCGGGTGTGGAGGCGCGGGCGACGCGGTCGAGGGCGTCCTCGGCGTCGATGTTGGCGATGGCGGTCCGCGAGCCGAGCTGGATGGCCAGCACATCGCGGTAGAAGCCGGTCAGATCGGTGAGCGCGAGATCGAGGCTGTCGCGCTGCGTACGCGTCTTGCGGCGCTTCTGCCGGTCCTCCAGCTCCTTCATCACCCCGGCGGTACCGCGCGGCAGCCGTCCCCCGGCGGCGGCGCCGAGCGCGGCCTTCATCTCCTCGGTCTCCTTGGCGTCGACCTCCTCGGAGACCTGCTTGGCATCGTCGGTCGCGGTGTCGATCAGCTCCTGGGCGGCCTTCAGGCAGCCCCCGATGTCCTCGACCCGCAGCGGGAGCCTGAGCACGGCGGCGCGGCGCGAACGGGCCCCCTCGTCGGTCGCGAGGCGGCGCGCCCGGTCGATGTGGCCCTGCGTGGCCCGGGCGGCGAACGAGGCCCGCTCCGGATCGACGCCGTCCCGCCTGACCAGCACGTCGGCGACCGCGTCGACCGGGGGCGTGCGCAGCGTGAGGTGGCGGCAGCGGGAGCGGATGGTGGGCAGCACGTCCTCCAGCGAGGGCGCGCAGAGCAGCCACACCGTACGGGGCGCGGGCTCCTCGACGGCCTTCAGCAGGACGTTCCCCGCGCCCTCGGTGAGGCGGTCGGCGTCCTCCAGGACGATGACCTGCCAGCGGCCCACCGCCGGGGAGAGCTGGGCGCGGCGGACCAGCTCGCGGGTCTCCTTCACGCCGATGGAGAGCAGGTCCGTACGGACCACTTCGACGTCGGCGTGCGTACCGATGAGGCTGGTGTGGCAGCCGTCGCAGAAGCCGCAGCCGGGGGCGCCGCCCAGGGCCCGGTCCGGGCTGGTGCACTGGAGGGCGGCGGCGAAGGCCCGGGCGGCGGTGGCCCGGCCGGAACCCGGCGGTCCGGTGAACAGCCAGGCGTGGGTCATCTTCGACGCGGGCGGGACCGGCTTCCCCGCGGTACTGGCCGTGACCAGCGCGTCGGCGTCCCGGGCGGCGGCGGCGAGCTGCTCCTCCACCTGGCCCTGACCGACCAGGTCGTCCCAGACGGACATGGTCACCGCCCTTCCGGCGCTGTCGCGCCGTGCTGTCGCTTGCGTGTCGATGCGTGCGTCGGCGCACCTCGGTGTACGTCGGCGTAGGTCGATGTACGCACCGTCACTTGTCGGGCCGGTTCTTCCGGTCCGGCTCCCATTGTGGGGGACGGGTCTGACAATCCCGGCAGTACGGCCGGCGGGCGGGAG
>NZ_JBHJQP010000306.1:0-3836 GCF_042262625.1 Streptomyces sp. NPDC056347
GCGGTTGCGGGGGCCCTGTCGCGTGCGGCGGGCGGGGTCAGTCGTTGGGCGTCCAGTACTCGACGAGCCTGCCGACGCCGTGCTCGACGCCCTTCCAGGAGCCGTTGAACTCGACGACGGCGAAGGCGGCGGTGGGGAAACCGCTCCGGTTCATCCGGGCCAGGGCGCCGCCCTCGACCTCCCCGGCCAGGGCGTCGGCGAGCGCGTGCATGCCGGGGTTGTGGCCGATGACCAGGAGGTCGCGCACGTCGTCGGAAGTCTCGTTCACCAGGGCGATGAGCTCGCCGAGGGAGGCCTCGTACAGCCGCTCCTCGTACACGGTCCTGGGGCGGCGCGGCATCTCGTGGACGGCCAGCTTCCAGGTCTCCCGCGTCCGGGCGGCGGTGGAACAGAGGGCGAGATCGACATCGATCCCGGCACCGGCGAGCTTGCGGCCCGCGACGGGGGCATCCTTGCGGCCGCGCTCCGCGAGCGGCCTCTCATGGTCGGAGTCCTGCGACCATTCCGCCTTCGCGTGCCTGAGAAGAACGATCCTGCGAGGTGTGTCGACGCTCATACACCTCAGCTTCGCACGAAACGTGCCGTCCGGCGCAGGGGGTTGACGTGCTGGTGTGCGGTGCACGGGATCAGCCGGTCACCAGGGCCAGAAGGTGCTCCAGGACCCGGCTGACCGCCGGGGCGGCGGTCGCGGCGCGCGCCTCGTCGGGGCTCACGATCAGCAGCAACAGCACGGCGAAGGCGAGAGCGGGCAGCGCGACGCCCCACCACGGCAGCCGCACCTCGACGCTGCCCGTGTCCGGGTGGGTGGTCCGGGTGGGGATTGGGGCCGGCATGTCCGCCTCCGTGAGTCATCGGTTCCGATACCGAAAACCTACGGACCGGAGGGCCTCGGGCCCATCCGGCGTTCCACCCACTTGACCCCCACCTCAGCCCCCTAGGGGACGGTGGGGTTAACCCCACCCTCGCCATGGCCCGGGGGGTGTCAGGGGGAGGCGATCGAGGCGATCACCGCGACGATCACGGTGACCAGCAGCATCGCGCCGAGCACGGCGAGAAGCTTCTTCTGGCCGTTCTGGGGGTTCGGGTCGAGCACAGGAGACATGGCCCCAGTCTCGCATCTCAGCATTCGTCCTCGATCGTCCGGTCCCGCCCGGCCAGGAATCCGACCGCCATCTGCGGCACCATGAGGCCCGCCATCAGGGCGATGGGCAGCTCCCAGCCGCCACTGTGCTGGTAGAGCACGCCGATCAGCAGCGGCCCGGGGATGGAGATCAAGTAGCCGACGGACTGGGCGAACGCGGACAGCCGGACCACGCCCGCGCCGGTGCGCGACCGCATGCCGATCATGGTCAGGGCGAGCGGGAAGGAGCAGTTCGAGATGCCGAGGAGCACCGCCCAGGCCCAGGCGCCGCCGGCCGGTGCGAGGAAGAGGCCCGCGTAGCCGATCAGGCCGCAGCTCCCGAGGAAGAGGACGATCGGGCCCTGGTTGCGCATCCTGCTCGCGACCCTGGGAATGACGAAGGCGAGCGGCACGCCCATCGCCATGGTGACGGCGAGCAGCACACCGGCGGTACCGGCCGAGACCCCGGCGTCGCGGAAGATCTGCGGCATCCACCCCATCGTGATGTACGCGGCGGTGGCCTGCAGGCCGAAGAAGCAGGCGAGGCTCCAGGCGGTACGGCTGCGGGTGATCCGGAGTTCCGGAGCGGCCTGGGCGGTCGCGGGGTGGCCGGACCGCGGGGCCGTGGCGGCGCGCCGGTCCCGTACCAGCGGGATCCAGGGCAGGATCGCGAGGGCGGAGAGCGCGGCCCAGACGCCGAGTCCCAGACGCCAGCCGCCGCCCATCGCACTGGTCATGGGCACGGTCACCGCGGCGGCGAGCGAGGTGCCGAGGGCCAGGGCCATGGAGTAGAGCCCGGTCATGGTGCCGACCCGGTCGGGGAACCAGCGCTTGACGATGACGGGCATCAGGACGTTGCTGACGGCTATGCCCATGAGGGCCAGGGCGCTCGCGGCGAGGAAGCCGGCCGTTCCGCCGACGAGCGGCCGGATCACCAGGCCGGCGGTGATGGCGATCATCCCGGCGCAGACCACCGCGCCCGGGCCGAAGCGGCGGGCGAGGCGCGGCGCCATGATCCCGAAGATCGCGAAGCAGAGCGGCGGTACGGAGGTGAGGACACCGGCGACGCTGCCGCTCATATGCAGTCCGTCGCGCACCTCCTCGAGGAGGGCGCCGAGGCTGGTGATGGCGGGACGGAGGTTCAGGGCGGTCAGGACCAGCCCGACGGCGACCAGCCGGAGCGCCCAGGGGGAGGTGCCGTCGGCGGCCGGTGCGCCCTTCGGAGGCTGCGCGGCCGTGGTTCTCGCGGAGCCTTCCACCGCGGCGGCGGGGCTCAGGGTGGTGGTTTCGTCATCGGGCATGAGACCCATCATAGAATCATGGGATGATTGATTGTCCAGTCGGCCGGAGGACGGCCGGGAGTCGGCCGGCCGGGACACGCTCTGAGAACATTCGCTCCGGGCACCGCGACTCCCGTCGCCCACTCCGACCCCCCGCCCCACTCCGGCACCACGCATCACACCGGAATCCCGATCAAGGAGCACCATGGCGCTGACGTCTCCGCGGCGTTCGGCACTCGCCGACCAGGTGATTGCCCAGCTCAGGAATCAGATCACCTCGGGCGAGTGGCCCGTGGGCTCACGCATTCCCACCGAGCCCGAGCTGGTGGAGCAGCTGGGGGTGGCCCGTAACACCGTCCGGGAGGCCGTGCGCGCCCTCGCGCACAACGGGCTGCTGGACATCCGGCAGGGATCGGGCACCTATGTCGTCGCCACCAGCGAGCTGGCCGGGGTGATGCACCGCCGTTTCGCCTCCGCCGATCCGCGCCATGTCGCCGAGCTCCGCTCCACGCTGGAGTCGTCGGCGGCCCGGCTGGCCGCGGCGCGGCGCACGGAGCGGGATCTGAAGCAGCTGGACGCACTCATGGAGCGCCGGGAAGTGGCGTGGGAAGCGGGTGACGCCGAGGCCTTCGTCGCGGCGGACGCGACGCTGCATCTGGCGGTGGTCGCCGCCTCGCACAACGACGTGCTGACCGCCCTGTACGCCGACCTGGGGGATCTGCTGCGCGACTATCTCAGGGACGACATCGGGCACGAGCTGCGGCCGGAGAACCACATGGACCACGGCCGGCTGGTCGAGGCGATCCGGGTGGGGGACGGCGAGGCGGCGGCGGCCGAGGCCGCGAGCCATGCGCTGAGCTGTCCGGCGGACAAACCCTAGGGCGCCGCCCGCGCGTTCCGCTCGTTCCGCGCGTCCTGTATTCGGTGCGTGATCCAGGCGGAGGCGATCTGCTTCCAGCAGCGGTCGTCGAGCCGTACGGTCTGCCCCGGGTCCACGTCGACCGGGGTGCTGTCGGCGTCCACGTCCCACCACTGGCGGCATTCGGTGTGCAGTTGCACGCGGTCGGCGGAGGGATACGGGTTGTGGCAGTAGGCGACGACCCGCGAGCCGCTTATCGAGGTACGGCATTCGGATCCGGCGGGTTCCGGGGCCGCGGGGGTGGAGGCCCCGCCGTCCGCCCGGCCCGCCAGGGATATCCCCACCGGGGTGGCGAGCCCGGCCAGCGCTATGGCGGCCGCCAGCAGCGCGCCGGTCCGGCGACGTGTGGAGCGCATGACGACCTCCTCCCGCGGCTCGGCCCGAAGTCCGGTTCACCACATTCTGCGGTGGATCGACCGTCTTTTCGAGTCGATCTCGCCGGACCGGGACTTCGGCCCGGGTTTCGGGCCCGGACGCACGCGGCGGCGTCCGGGCCGCGCGAGGACGGGCCGTACCG
>NZ_JBHJQP010000307.1:0-3769 GCF_042262625.1 Streptomyces sp. NPDC056347
GGCGCCGTCCCGCCGCCGCATCCGCTGACGTGAAGGGCGTCGGAACCCGGTGCCCGGGCACGTTCGCGGTCCATGCCCAGCAGCGGCGGAAGCCGCGCGGGACACCGACGGCGTGCTCGCCGTCGTCCGTGAACGGCAGCAGCACGCGGCACCGGCCGCCCCGCCGACGGGGTCCGGGCGGTGTCCGTACCCGACTCCCGCGGCTCTTCCCCGCGAACGGCGGCCGGGTCCTGCTCCGGGAGGTCCGCCGAGGGCACCCTCGGCGCCGTCCCGGCCCCGGTGATCAGGCGTCGATCACCGCCGCTCGTACGCACAGGACGTCCGGCAGATGGGAGGCGAGCTGCTGCCAGCTGTCGCCGTCGTCCGCGCTCGCGTACACCTCGCCGTTGCGGTTGCCGAAGTAGACACCCGCCGGATCGGCGTCGTCGGTGCACAGGGCGTCGCGCAGCACGGTGCCGTAATGCGTCTCCTCGGGCAGGCCCGTCGACAGCGGCTCCCAGGTGGCTCCCGCGTCGCCGGTGCGGAACACCCGGCAGCGGTGCCCGGCCGGCACCCGGTCGCTGTCGGCGTTGATCGGGAAGATGTACACGGTGTTCGCGCGGTGCGGGTGGGCGGCCGCGGCGAAGCCGAAGTCGGACGGGAGACCCTGGCCGATGTCGGTCCAGTGGTCCCCCGAGTCGTCGCTGCGGAAGACGCCCCAGTGGTTCTGGAGGTAGAGCCGGTCGGGATCGGCCGCGTCCCTGGTCACCTTGTGGACGCACTGGCCGAACTCCGGGTCGGGATCGGGGAGGAAGACCGCGGACACCCCCCTGTTCGACGGGGCCCAGCTCGCGCCGCCGTCCCTGGTGCGGAACACCCCGGCCGCGGAGACCGCCACGGTCACGGCGCGGGCGTCCCGTGGGTCCGTCAGGATGGTGTGCAGTCCCTCACCGCCGCCGCCCGGCACCCATCGGGAGCGTGTCGGATGCTCCCACAGCGGGCGGATCAGCTCGAACGACTCCCCGCCGTCCTCGGACCGGAACAGCGCGGCGGGCTCGGTGCCCGCGTACACCACGCCGGGGGCCTCGGGGCCGGCCGGCTGCAGCTGCCAGACCCGCTCCAGGGATGTCCCGGTGAACGGGGGGAACTTGACGGCGGGTCTCTCCGGCTCGATCCAGCTCCGGCCCAGGTCGTCGGAGTGGAAGACCGACGGGCCCCAGTGCGCGCTGTCACCCCCGGCGAGCAGCCGCGGGACCCTTCCGCGGGTGTCGACGGCCACCGAATAGATGGCCTGGGCATTGAAGTGCGGGCCGTCGAACTCCCACGTACCCCCGTGTCTGCGGCCGATGAAGAGTCCCTTGCGGGTGCCCACGGTGAGCAGTACGTCGGTCATGGCCGAACCTCCCGAAACGCCGTTGTGCCGGATACGGGCCAGTCTGCACCCCGCCACCGACACGGGCCCGCCGCCGACACCCGGGCCGCTACGGCTCTACCCGGGTTGGCCGGTCCCGTCCGCGCAGGTCAGGACCCACGTGATGCTGCCGTCGTCCTCCGTGATGTCCCGGACGTGCCGATAACCGATCCGGTCCAGCAGGGTCAGGGACGCGGTGTTCCCGGCGGCCACCGTGGCGTGCACCTCGGGCAGCCCGAGCGTGTCGAACCCGTACCGGGTCAGGGCCCGCGCGATCTCGGTACCGAAGCCCCGGCCCCACGCCGTGGCGACGAGCGCGTACACGATCTCCTGGCCGCCCACGCTCGCGGACTGCTTGATCTCCGCGTGGCCGACGTAGCGGCCGTCGTGCCGGACCGCCCAGACGTCGAACAGCTCCTGTGCGTACACCTTGCTGAAGATCCGTCCGAACAGGGCGCGGTCCTCGGCCTCGGTCTGGAGGCCTTCCCCCATCCACCGGGCGACCGACGCGTCCTGGAACAGTCCGACGAAGTCCTCCTCGTCGGCGGGGGTGTACGGGGTCATGTGAAGGCGCGCGGTGTGCAAGGCCGTGGTCGTCATGACCGCGACGCTACGCACGACCACCCGTGGTCCACAACGCAATACCGGTGATGCGCGACGCAAGTGGCGCCGAGGGCCCGCCGGCCCGCAGTCTGGACCCGGCCGACGGGCCGACGGACCGCGTCGGCCGGGCGAATTGAGGAGCGGAGCGATGACGAGCGGTATCGAGGACGCCGAGGGGCGCGGAACGGCTGTGGACGTGAGCGCCGTCGGTGCGCGGGTCGGGATCAGGGCCGTGGGGCCCGCGGGTGACATGTCGCTGCTCTGCGGCCCCGAACGGGCCCGGGAGCTGGCGGCGGCGCTCCTCGGAGCGGCGGACGAGGCCGAGCACGCCGACGCCGGGCGGCCCGTGACCGTCAAGGCGTGCGAACTGCGCCGCGGGGACGTACGGGACGGCGAGGGGGTCATGACGGTGGACGGCGTCAGGGTCGACGGAGCCACCGCGCAGGTCACCTGGCGGTCCGGGGCCGGGCGGAGCTGGACCCAGGGCTACGACGCGGATGCCGCGATCACGCTCCGGCGGCGCGGCGAGCGGCGGTGACCCGGCCCGGCGGCGATGCGCGAGGACCGCGGAAGGAGCGGACCCTTGTACGAAGGGCATCATAATTTGACAGGTGTCGTAGTACGAGATGTATCGTACTAACGATTCTTCTTGCAGCCGTCGAAACGGAGCCCGACGTGAGTGCCCTCTTCGAGCCGTACACCCTGCGGTCGCTCGTTATTCCCAACCGGATCTGGATGGCGCCGATGTGCCAGTACAGCGCCGCACCGGACGGGCCGCAGGCCGGAGTCGCCACCGACTGGCACTTCGCCCACCTCGCTGCCCGCGCCATCGGTGGAACGGGGCTCATCCTCACCGAGGCGA
The DNA here is from genome assembly GCF_042262625.1 of Streptomyces sp. NPDC056347. Lineage (NCBI taxonomy): Bacteria > Bacillati > Actinomycetota > Actinomycetes > Kitasatosporales > Streptomycetaceae > Streptomyces > Streptomyces sp. NPDC056347. Next base: position 2,856 of record NZ_JBHJQP010000307.1, read on the forward strand.
CGGCCGTCAGCCCCGAGGGCCGGATCAGCCCGGGAGACCTCGGCATCTGGAACGACACCCAGGTCGCCGCGCTCCGCCGGATCACGGAGTTCATCAAGGGGCAGGGCTCCGTCCCGGGCATCCAGCTCGCACACGCCGGACGCAAGGCGTCCACGGCGGCTCCCTGGCTGGGCGGCGAACCGGTCGGCCCCGAAGCGCACGGCTGGACGCCGGTCGCCCCGAGCCCGCTGCCGTTCGACGACGGCCACCCCGTACCGCACGAGCTGACCACGGACGAGATCCGCAGGGTCGTCGACAGCTTCCGCGAGGCGGCGCGCCGCGCCCTCGAAGCGGGGTTCCAGGTCGCCGAGGTGCACGGCGCCCACGGCTACCTCGTCGGTCAGTTCCTCTCCCCGCACAGCAACCGGCGCACCGACAAGTACGGCGGCAGCTTCGAGAACCGCACCCGCCTCGCCCTGGAGATCGTCGACGCGGTCCGCGAGGTCTGGCCGCAGGAGCTCCCCGTCCTCTTCCGGATCTCCGCCACGGACTGGCTCACGGAGAACGAGGAGGACGAGCGCGAGGGCTGGACGGTCGACGAGACGGTGCGCCTGGCCGGGCTGCTCCAGGCGCACGGCGTCGACCTGCTGGACGTCTCCAGCGGCGGCAACGCCCCGCGCGCCCGCATCACGACCGGGCCGGGCTATCAGGTCCCCTTCGCCGAGCGGGTCCGGGCCGAGACCTCGCTCCCGGTGGCGGCGGTGGGCCTGATCACCGAGCCGCAGCAGGCGGAGAAGATCCTCACCGAGGGACGGGCGGACGCCGTCCTCCTCGGCCGCGAACTCCTGCGCAACCCGTCGTGGGCCCAGCAGGCGGCCCGCGAACTGGGCGGTGAGCTGCGGACCCCGGAGCAGTACCTCCGCGCGGTCTGATCC
>NZ_JBHJQP010000308.1:0-3756 GCF_042262625.1 Streptomyces sp. NPDC056347
CCCGCGCACCACGCGCCCGAAGCCCGCCCGGCGGCATCGCTCACCGCACGCCCGTGCCCGCCGCCCTCGGCCGGCCGCCGGCTGCCGGGGCGCCGCCCGATCCCGCCCGTGCCGCCGCCGCTGCCGCGCCCACCAGGCCCGCGTCCGCACCCATCACCGCCGGGGCCACCTCGATCCGACGGACGAAGGAGAGCGTGGCGTAATCGCGCAGGGCCCGGCGCAGCGGCACGAAGAGGACGTCGCCCGCACCGGCCACTCCCCCGCCGATCACCGCGATGTCGATCTCGACGAGAGCCGCGGTGGCGGCGATCCCGGCGGCCAGTGCCTGGGCGGCGCGCTCGAAGGACGCCAGGGCCGTCCCGTCCCCCGCCCGCGCGGCAGCGGCCACGGCGGCCGCCGAGGTGTCGCCGCCCGGTCCGGGCCGCCAGCCGTCCGCCAGCGCCCGGCGGGCGATGTTCGGGCCGCTGGCGATGCGTTCGACACAGCCGCGCGAGCCGCACGGGCACGCGTCGCCGTCCAGATCCACACTCACATGGCCGATGTGTCCGGCGTTGCCCGTGGGGCCGGGGTGGAGCCTGCCGCCCAGCACGAGCCCGCCGCCGACGCCCGTCGACACGACCATGCAGAGCGCGTTGTCGTAGCCCCGTGCGGCGCCCAGCCAGTGCTCGGCAGCCGTCATGGCGACCCCGTCGCCGACCAGTTCCACGGGCATCCCGCCGACCACTCCGGCCACCCGCTCCACCAGCGGGAAGTCACGCCAGCCGGGGACATTGACCGGGCTGACCGTGCCGGCCGCGGCATCCACCGGCCCCGCGCTGCCGATTCCGACCGCCGCCGCCCTCCCCCACAGCGGCGAGCGGGACAGCTCGGCCAGCACCTCCGCCACCGCCCCCAGCACCGTCTCGGCATCCTCCCGGGCGGGCGTCGGCCGCTGCGCCCGGACGAGCAGAGCACCGTCGCCGCCCACCAGTGCTCCGGCGGTCTTGGTGCCGCCGATGTCCAGCGCGGCGACCAGGTCGGATTGCATCGGCACGACTCCGTGGGTAGGGGGCGGGGACCTGCGGCTTCGGGAAACAGTCTGCCCAAGTCTCCATTCAGCTGACAACGTTGTCCAGGGCCTATGCTCGACCGCACACGACCCGGCCGGCTCCGTGGCACCGCCACCCCCGTGCGGCAGTCCGGCCGGCCCGCACCAGAGGACAGGACAAGCGCATCGTGGCCGAGACCGCCCGTCACTCCGAGCCCCGTTACGGCAACCGGCCGACCATGAAGGACGTCGCCGCCCGCGCCGGAGTCGGCCTCAAGACGGTCTCCCGTGTGGTCAACGGCGAGCCCGGAGTCACTCCCGACACCGAGCGCCGGGTCCAGGAGGCCATCGAGGCCCTCGGCTTCCGGCGCAACGACAGCGCACGTGTGCTCCGCAAGGGCCGCACCGCCTCGATCGGCCTGGTCCTGGAGGACCTGGCCGATCCGTTCTACGGGCCGCTGAGCCGTGCGGTGGAGGAGGTCGCGCGGGCCCATGGCGCGCTGCTCATCAACGGGTCGAGCGCCGAGGACCCGGAGCGTGAGCAGGAACTCGTACTCGCCCTGTGCGCGCGCCGGGTGGACGGGCTCATCGTGATCCCGGCCGGCAACGACCACCGCTATCTCGAACCGGAGATCAGGGCGGGCGTCGCCACCGTCTTCGTGGACCGCCCGGCGGGACGCGTCGAGGCCGACACGGTCCTCTCCGACAGCTTCGGGGGTGCCCGAGAGGGTGTCGAGCATCTGATCGCGCACGGTCACCGCCGGATCGGCTTCATCGGCGACCAGCCGCGCATCCACACCGCCACCGAGCGGCTGCGCGGCTACCACGCCGCGATGGCGGACGCGGGTACGCGGGTCGCGGACGCCTGGGTGTCGCTCGGCTCGACCGAGCCCGGGCGGGTCCGGGCCGCGGCCGAACGGATGCTGGCCGGCCCCGAGCCGGTCACGGCGATCTTCGCGGGCAACAACCGGGTGACGGTGACGGTGGTGCGGGTCCTCGCCGAGCAGGAGCGCCCGGTCGCCCTGGTCGGCTTCGACGACATCGAGCTGGCCGACCTGCTCGGCATCACCGTCGTGTCCCAGGACGCCGCGGCGGCCGGCCGCACCGCCGCCGAGCACCTGTTCCGCCGCCTCGACGGGGCCGGGCACGCCCCGGCCCGCGTGGTGCTGCCCACCCGGCTCGTTCCGCGCGGCTCGGGCGAGCTCCCGCCCTCCTGAGCCGCGCGGCCCTGGTGAACCGGGCGGTTACGGCGCGGTGATCGTGAGGTCGGCCCGGCGGGGTGCGGCGAAGCCTTCCAGGCCGGCGCGGGTCAGTCCGGTCAGCCGGGCGACCTCGTCCGTGTCCAGGGCGCCGCAGTCGATGCCGCGCAGGAGGTAGCCGCTGAGCGCCTTGGCGGTGGCGGGTTCGTCCATGACGTCGCCGCCCGCCTTGGCCACGTACGCGGCGAGCCGGGCGGCTGCCTGCTCCAGGCCCTCGCGGTAGAAGGTGTACACGGCCGCGTACCGGGTCGGCAGATGGGCCGGGTGCATGTCCCAGCCCTGGTAGTAGGCGCGGGCCAGGGCGCGGCGGGTGAGGCCGTAGTGGAGCCGCCAGGCCTCGTGCACCCGCTCGGTGGAGCCGACCGGCAGGACGTTGGTGGAGCCGTCGGAGACCCGTACGCCGGTGCCCGCGGCGGCGACCTGCATGACGGCCTTGGCGTGGTCGGCGGCCGGGTGGTCGCTGGCCTGGTAGGCGGCGCTGACGCCGACGCAGGCGCTGTAGTCGAAGGTGCCGTAGTGCAGGCCGGTGGCCCGCCCGCGCGCCGCGTCGATCATGCGGGCGACAGCGGCGGTTCCGTCGGCGGCGAGGATGGACTGGCTGGTCTCGATCTGGATCTCGAAGCCGAGCCGTCCGGCGGGCAGCCCGTGGGCCTGCTCGAAGGCTTCGAGGAGCCGGACGAAGGCGGTGACCTGCTCGGGGTAGGTCACCTTGGGCAGCGTGAGGACCAGTCCGTCGGGCAGGCCGCCGGCCTCCATCAGGCCGGTGAGGAAGACGTCCGTGGTCCGGATGGACCGGTCGCGTACGGCGGCCTCCATGCACTTCATCCGGATGCCCATGTACGGCGCCGCCGTGCCGTTCGCGTACGCCTGCGCGACCAGTCGGGCGGCACGGGCCGCTGCCGCGTCCTCCTCGGCGTCGGGGCGCGGGCCGTAGCCGTCCTCGAAGTCGATGCGCAGATCCTCGACCGGTTCGCGCTCCAGCTTGGCCCGCACCCGGTCGTGGACGGGCGCGGCCAGCTCGTCGGGGATGCCGAGGACGGCGGCGAAGGAGGCGGCGTCGGGGGCGTGTTCGTCCAGGGCCTTCAGGGCCTGGTCGCCCCAGGACCGGATGGTGTCGGCGGTGAACGCGTCGCCGGGGACGTAGACCGTGTGGACCGGCTGGCGGGTGCCCGGGTCGCCCGGGTAGCGGCGCGCGAGTTCGGCGTCGACCGCGGTGAGGGAAGCACTGATCTCCTCGCTGACCGCACCGGCGAGGCTCGTTGCCACCTTCTCCTGCTGACCCATTTCCACACCCTTCACAGTCACACTGTTTCCGCTTCCCGGAATCAACAATCCGTATAGTGAAGTTATAAGGCGGCCGGACCTGCGTCAATGGTGGCGGGAACGGGTGCGGGGCCGTGCGGTGTGTGTACCGCGCGGCCCCGCGTCCGTTCCTGCCCGGGGATGTGTCAGCCCTTGCGGGTGTTGATC
>NZ_JBHJQP010000309.1:0-3642 GCF_042262625.1 Streptomyces sp. NPDC056347
TGCCGGACCCGGGTGGTCCGGCACGCGCACGGGCTTCGGCCCGCACGCAAGAACCCAGCTCAATCAGACCTTTTCGGGACGAGAGCGCACCTGCGGCGTGCGACACGCATCGTGCGCCTCCTGTGCGCCCTATGTCGCCACAGAACCTTCCTTCGATAAGCTGTCCTCAACCCGCCCCGCCGCGTCTGCCGCGGTGCTTGGGCCGTCGTGGCCGTCGGGTTCCCCGGAATTCCACTCCCCGTCACCACGACTTCCCGCCACACGGAGAAAACGCTTCACCGCCCCCGCCGCCACCCAAGGAGAGTCGTTCAACCGATGGCCGGTCCCGCCTTCCGAGCCGCCGCCGTCCGGGTGCGCGTTCCCGCGACCAGCGCCAACCTGGGCCCGGGTTTCGACGCCTTCGGCCTCTCGCTGGGGCTGTACGACGACGTCGTCGTCCGCGTAGCCGACTCCGGACTGCACATCGACATCGCGGGCGAGGGTGCCGAAACGCTGCCCCGCGACGAGAAACACCTCCTCGTGCGTTCCCTGCGCACCGCCTTCGACCTGCTGGGCGGCCAGCCCCGCGGCCTGGAGATCGTCTGCGCCAACCGCATCCCGCACGGCCGCGGCCTCGGCTCCTCCTCCGCCGCCATCTGCGCGGGCATCGTGGCCGCCCGCGCCGTGACCACCGGCGGCGAGGCCCGGCTCGACGACGCGGCGCTGCTGGAACTGGCCACCGAGATCGAGGGCCACCCCGACAACGTCGCGGCCTGTCTGCTGGGCGGCTTCACACTGGCGTGGATGGACGGCGGTGTGGCGCGGGCCCACAGGATGGACCCCGTACGATCCATCGTTCCGGTGGTTTTCGTCCCCGGCAAGCCGGTGCTGACCGAGACCGCCCGGGGCCTGCTCCCCCGTACTGTCCCGCATGTCGACGCCGCCTTCAACGCGGGCCGCGCCGCCCTGCTCGTCGAGGCCCTGACCAGGAACCCCGAGCTGCTCCTCACCGCCACCGAGGACCGGCTGCACCAGGAATACCGCGCCCCGGCGATGCCCGAGAGCGTGGAGCTCGTCAACCGACTGCGCGCGGACGGCGTCCCCGCGGTCATCTCCGGTGCCGGGCCGACCGTGCTCGCACTGACCGAGGACGGTGCGGCCGACAAGGCCGCACGGCTGGCGGGCGAGGGCTGGGCGGCCAATCGCCTCGACCTCGACGCCCAGGGCGCGAGTGTGCTGCCGCTCGCTCCGTAGCGGAGAAGATTGCCGGTGAGTGAGAGGGGGAATGTTTGTTGGAGCCGGTAGTGTTAACCTCAAGTCTGCAACCGACGTCTAAGTGGCGCGTTGCTTCGTGTCCCCTTCAGGGACCACCAATTCTTCCGGGAGCCTCCCCAACTGCCTGAGCAGCCTGCCTGAGCAGTTTCGTGCACGCTCCGGAACCGGCACGACACCCCTCGCTCGTCCAGGAGTGGGCCGAGCAGGGGGATGCTCGCGCCGGGCCCATGCACACTTTCATCTCTCCGCCGTACCCCGGCGGACCACCGCCCCGGCACGGTCAGCAAAGAAGACCGCAGTCGGACAGCACAACCGGTCGCCGAGCCAGAAGGCCGACGTCCGCTCCAGGGAAGGACCCTTCGTGAGCGACACCACCGATCTGATGGGCGTGACTGCCGACAAGAACGTCGACAGCGCCGCGCCCGCCGAAGGTGCTGCCACTGGCACCACCGCACGGCGCCGCCGCTCCGGCACCGGCCTTGAGGGCATGGTCCTGGCCGAGCTGCAGCAGGTCGCGTCCGGCCTCGGTATCAAGGGCACCGCGCGGATGCGCAAGGGCCAGCTGATCGAGGTCATCAAGGAGGCGCAGGCGGGCAACGCCGCGCCCAAGGCCGCCGCGCCCGCCGCGACGACCGAGACCAAGCCGAAGCGCCGCGCCACCTCCAAGGCGCGCACCGGGGACGAGTCCGCCGCCGAGCCCGCCGAGAAGGCCGCGGGCCAGCAGCAGATCGACATCCCCGGCCAGCCGGCCAGCGAGGACCAGCCCGTGGTCGAGCGCCGTCGCCGCCGGGCGACCGCGCAGGCGGGCAGCCCCACCGAGACCAAGGCGGAGAGCAAGCCCGCCGAGGCCAAGGCGGAGGCTCCGGCCGAGCCCAGGGGCGAGGAGCGCGCCGAGGCCGCTGCCGACACGGCCGAGGGCCGCCGCGGCGACCGCCAGGACCGCCAGCGCGGCGACCGCGGCGACCGCGGTGAGCGCGGCGACCGCCGTGAGCGTCAGCGCGACCGCCGGGGCAAGGGCGACGAGCAGGGCCAGCAGGGCGGCCAGCGCCAGCAGCGCCAGGGCCAGCAGGCCGGCCCGCAGGACGACGGCTACGACGACGAGGCCGGCGGCCGCCGCGGCCGTCGCGGCCGCTACCGCGACCGCCGTGGCCGTCGCGGCCGCGAGGACTTCGCGGGCGAGGTCCCGGTCTCCGAGGACGACGTCCTGATCCCCGTCGCGGGCATCCTGGACATCCTCGACAACTACGCGTTCATCCGGACCTCCGGCTACCTGCCCGGCCCGAACGACGTGTACGTCTCGCTCGCCCAGGTCCGCAAGAACGGCCTGCGCAAGGGTGACCACGTCACCGGTGCGGTGCGCCAGCCCAAGGACGGCGAGCGCCGGGAGAAGTTCAACGCCCTGGTCCGCCTCGACTCGGTGAACGGCATGGCGCCCGAAACCGGCCGCGGCCGCCCGGAGTTCCAGAAGCTGACCCCGCTCTACCCGCAGGACCGGCTCCGTCTGGAGACCGACTCCAACGTCCTGACGACGCGGATCATCGACCTGGTCGCCCCCATCGGCAAGGGCCAGCGCGGTCTGATCGTGGCCCCGCCGAAGACCGGCAAGACCATGATCCTCCAGGCCATCGCCAACGCGATCACGGTCAACAGCCCCGAGTGCCACCTGATGGTCGTCCTGGTCGACGAGCGTCCGGAAGAGGTCACCGACATGCAGCGGTCGGTGAAGGGCGAGGTCATCTCCTCGACCTTCGACCGTCCCGCCGAGGACCACACCACCGTCGCCGAGCTGGCCATCGAGCGCGCCAAGCGCCTCGTGGAGCTGGGCCACGACGTGGTCGTCCTGCTGGACTCCATCACCCGCCTCGGCCGTGCGTACAACCTCGCGGCCCCGGCCTCCGGACGCATCCTGTCCGGTGGTGTCGACTCGACCGCGCTGTACCCGCCGAAGCGCTTCTTCGGTGCCGCGCGCAACATCGAGGACGGCGGTTCGCTGACCATCCTGGCCACCGCGCTCGTCGAGACCGGCTCGCGCATGGACGAGGTGATCTTCGAGGAGTTCAAGGGCACCGGCAACATGGAGCTCAAGCTCGACCGGAAGCTCTCGGACAAGCGCATCTTCCCGGCGGTGGACGTCGACGCGTCCAGCACCCGCAAGGAGGAAATCCTCCTGGGCAGCGAGGAGTTGGCGATCGTCTGGAAGCTGCGCCGGGTGCTGCACGCGCTCGACCAGCAGCAGGCGATCGAGCTCCTCCTGGACCGGATGAAGAAGACCCAGTCCAACGCGGAGTTCCTGCTCCAGATCCAGAAGACGACCCCGGCCCCGGGCAACGGCAACGACTGACGTCGCACCGGACCGGCCGCATCACAGGGCCGCCCCCGTCACTTCGG
>NZ_JBHJQP010000310.1:0-3623 GCF_042262625.1 Streptomyces sp. NPDC056347
AGGAACATCCTCGGGCCCGTCCGGCACATCGGGTCTGGAGCGGCGGTGGCTCAGCCCTCGGTCTTGGCGGCGGCCGCACGCGGCGCCCGGCGCCTGCGCGGCTTGGCCTCGCCCTCGGCGGCCGGGGCCTCGGCCACGGCCTCCGTCTTCGGCTTGGCGGCCGTACGGGTACGGCGACGCGGCTTGCTCTCCGGGACCGGCTCGGAGATCGGCGCGATCTGGAAGTCGACCTCGTCCTCGACGGGCTTGACGACGCGGACGCGGCGGCGCGGCTTGGTCACCGTCTTCGCCGGGGCGGCCGGCTCGGCGATGGGCGCGATCTGGAAGTCGACCTCAGCCTCGGCCGGCTTGGCCACCCGGGTGCGACGGCGGCGCGGCTTGGCCTCGGACGCCTCCTGGTCGGCCCGGATCGGCTCGGCGGCGGCCTGCGGCTCCACCTCGATCACGGCCTCCACCGTGCTCAGCACCACCTCGGCCGCGGCCTCCGGCGCGGCGGCGACCCGGGCACGACGACGGCGGCGCGGCGTACGCGGCTCCGCCGGGGCATCGGCGGCCGCGGCCTCGGCCGGAGCCGGGGCGGCCGCGGACGCCGTCTCGTCGGCGACGGAGGTTCCGCCCCGGGTACGACGGCGCTGGCGCGGGGCGCGCGGCGGGCGCTCCTCGCGCTCCTCGCGTGCGGCGGGCGCGGCGGACTTCCGGCCGCGGCCACCCGTCTCGCCCAGGTCCTCGATCTCCTCGGCCCGCAGCCCCGCCCGGGTCCGCTCGGAACGCGGCAGGACACCCTTGGTGCCGACCGGGATGTCCAGCTCCTCGAAGAGGTGCGGCGAGGTGGAGTAGGTCTCGGCCGGGTCGTTGAAGTCGAGCTCCAGCGCCTTGTTGATCAGCTGCCAGCGCGGGATGTCGTCCCAGTCGACCAGCGTGATCGCGATGCCCTTGGCGCCCGCGCGGCCGGTCCGGCCGATGCGGTGGAGGTACGTCTTCTCCTCCTCCGGCGACTGGTAGTTGATGACGTGGGTCACACCCTCGACGTCGATGCCGCGGGCCGCGACGTCGGTGCAGACCAGCACGTCCACCTTGCCGTTGCGGAAGGCGCGCAGCGCCTGCTCGCGGGCGCCCTGGCCCAGGTCGCCGTGGACCGCGCCGGACGCGAAGCCGCGCCGCTCCAGCTGCTCGGCGATGTCGGCCGCCGTGCGCTTGGTGCGGCAGAAGATCATCGCGAGGCCGCGGCCGTTGGCCTGGAGGATGCGGGAGACCATCTCCGGCTTGTCCATCGAGTGGGCCCGGTAGACGTGCTGCGAGATGTTCGCGACGGTCGCGCCCTCGTCGTCGGGCGAGGTGGCGCGGATGTGCGTCGGCTGCGACATGTAGCGGCGGGCGAGGCCGATGACGGCGCCCGGCATGGTCGCCGAGAACAGCATCGTCTGCCGCTTCGCCGGAAGCATGGTGATGATCTTCTCGACGTCGGGCAGGAAGCCCAGGTCGAGCATCTCGTCGGCCTCGTCGAGCACCAGGGCGCGGACGTGCGAGAGATCGAGCTTGCGCTGTCCGGCCAGGTCGAGCAGCCGGCCCGGGGTGCCGACGATCACGTCGACGCCCTTCTTCAGGGCCTCGACCTGCGGCTCGTACGCCCGGCCGCCGTAGATCGCGAGAACGCGGACGTTGCGCACCTTGCCGGCGGTGAGCAGGTCGTTGGTCACCTGCTGGCAGAGCTCACGGGTGGGGACGACGACCAGCGCCTGCGGCGCCTCGGTCAGCTCCTCGGGCGCCGCCCGGCCGGCCTCGACGTCCGCGGGGACGGTGACGCGCTCCAGCAGCGGCAGACCGAAACCGAGGGTCTTGCCCGTGCCGGTCTTGGCCTGGCCGATGACATCGGAGCCGGAGAGCGCGACGGGGAGCGTCATCTCCTGGATGGGGAACGGGGACACGATGCCGACGGCCTCGAGGGCCTCGGCGGTCTCGGAAAGAATCCCGAGGTCACGAAACGTAGTCAGGGTGCTGCCTCTTCTGTGAGACGCGGCCCGAGGCGAACGCTGGGGGTCGTACCACGCCGGAATGGGTCATCCGGCCGCGGATGGGCCGGGTGGCGCGGGACCACTGCCGTCGCTCGAGCGCTCGTGCCGCTGAGGGGGTCCCTCATCTGCGGTCGTGCGTGTCGCACGACCCGCGCGGAGGGCTGTCGGGTCGGAGCCGATCGGGCCACCGACCGGGCATCCTCATTCGTTTTCACCATTTTCACGCCACCGGTACATCCAAAATACTCAGTAGGCGCAATACCACTGTACCCCGGATTCGCGCATGTGTGTTGGGCGAATTCATCGGAACGGTGTGATGTCACTGGTCGGCCGGGCCCTTCCGTCCCCCGCCGGGCGGGCTATTCTGCGCTCCATGGAGACGCCTGACAACGCCACTGAAACCCCTGAACCCACCGGTATCGCCGCCCAGGACTGGGCCACCGCGTCGGTGGACCCGCAGTACCGGGCAGCGGTCGTGGACCTGCTGGGAGCACTCGCGTACGGGGAGCTGGCGGCCTTCGAGCGGCTCGCCGAGGATGCCAAGCTCGCGCCGACCCTGACCGACAAGGCGGAACTGGCGAAGATGGCCTCCGCCGAATTCCACCACTTCGAGCGGCTCCGTGAGCGCCTGGCCGAGATCGAGACCGAGCCGACCGCCGCGATGGAGCCGTTCGCCAAGGCGCTCGACGACTTCCACCACCTGACCGCGCCCTCGGACTGGCTGGAGGGCCTGGTCAAGGCGTACGTCGGCGACTCGATCGCCAGTGACTTCTACCGCGAGGTCGCCGTCCGGCTCGACTCCGACACCCGCTCCCTCGTCCTCGCCGTGCTCGACGACACCGGCCACGGCAACTTCGCCGTGGAGAAGGTGCGCGCCGCGATCGAGGCCGACCCGCGCCTCGGCGGCCGGCTCGCGCTGTGGGCCCGGCGGCTGATGGGCGAGGCGCTCTCCCAGGCGCAGCGGGTGGTGGCCGACCGCGACGCACTGTCGACGATGCTCGTCGGCGGCGTGGCGGACGGCTTCGACCTGGCGGAGGTCGGGCGGATGTTCTCGCGGATCACCGAGGCCCACACCAAGCGCATGGCCGCGCTCGGACTGGCCGCGTAACGGTCCGCGCACCGGGGCCGGCCGCCGGGCCGGCCTCAGGCCGCCGCTGATCGGCTCAGCCGATGACTGCGGGGGCGGATCAGCAGGGAGAGCGTCACGGCTCCGATCAGCGCCGAGCCGATCAGTGTGGCCGCCGCATGGCCCGGCCCCAGCACCGAGTGCATGAGAAACGCGCCGAACAGCGCTCCCAGCGCGCCGGTGGTGAGGACGGCGCGGCGGGACGGCAGCCGGTGCGACAGCGAGCGCAGCGCCAGCCAGGCGAGAACGAGCCCGAGGGCGACGGAGCCGAGCGGTTCCAGGATCACGGATGATCACCTCGCGAATAGCGGGGCGGTGAGGGGACGAACGGCGCATCCGCGCCGGACGGACCCCAGATACGGTCGTTGGTGGTCCTACCCGAGGTGGCCGGAACGCAACCCTCCTCCGCACCGCCTTCGCAACCGGAACATCCGACGCGCACCCGCGGCCCGCCCCCTCCCGCACGAACGGGCGGCGGCCCGGTG
>NZ_JBHJQP010000311.1:0-3589 GCF_042262625.1 Streptomyces sp. NPDC056347
TCCTCCGCATTTGATCTCCCCGGGAAATACGTCTAAGGCCCCCACTGCTTGCAGTGGGGGCCTTCGACGTTCGTGGTCATGGGGGATGGGTTCGGACCGTCTCCGGCCCGGACGGCGTCAGGCCGCTGTCAGTACCCCGAGGCACAGGACCATGCAGTCGGCGAACGCCGGGCCGGCTACGAAGAAAGCCTCGGGCCGTCCTGTCCCTGAGCCCCCAGCTCGCCCCCTCTCGGGCAGGGGCCGTTGATCCGGCGTGCCGAACGCTCCCTCACGGAGATCCCGCTCGTCCCACCGGCCCGGTCGCGCCGGGCGTCGGCGAGCACAGGGTGCCGGCCCCGATTGCCGCACGGTCGTCGGACCGCTGCTCCGGGGCAGGATTTTTCGATCAGCGACCCCGGCCCCATGACCCCCGTCCGGCTCTTCCTCGGCGCTCCTGTTCGGCCCCTGTTCAGCTCCTGTCAGATTCCTGTCAGGTTCCCCGAGGCGGGACAACCGGTGATGACGCGTCACCCTCTCCCCGGTGCGGGGGGTGCTCCTGGGATTCCCGGAGCGGTGAAGCACGACCGACAACGAGGAGACACCATCGTGAGACAGGTCTCACGCGCGCTGACGACTGCCTTGGCGGCCGTGGCGCTGGCGGCGGGTGTGCCAGGGCCGGCGCATGCACGACCGGCCGCCGAGTCCATACCCGGCGCGCCGCCGGGCGCCTTCGGGGAGCGGCTGCCGGAGGGGTGGCGTGTCGAGGGCGGGGAGCTGATCTGGAGCTCGCCCGAGCCCGTGGGCATGGGCGGCGCCCTGGTCGAGTTCCGCTCGGGGGAGCGGACCCTCGGCGTCCCAAAGCCCTCCCCCGACCAACGCACCTTCCGGCTCCGCCTCGACGGGGTGAGGACCGGACCGGTGAGCGAACTCCAGGTGGTCGCCGGTTCGCGGCGGCTGGACGCCGCAAAGGCCGACCGGGCACCCCGTCAGCGGCGCTCGTCGGCCGCGGAGGCATCCCAGGAGCCGTTCCCCGCCAACCCGGTCGACCCCGGTGTCGCAGGTAAGTACCGCACCACCAGTGGTGAGTACTCCCTGAAGTCGGTGAGGCTGCCGGGCTACGCCGAGCCCGTGGAGATGCGCGCCACGGTCGTCGGCCCGACGGACGCGCCGGGGAAGCGACCGCTGGCGCTCTTCGTCCACGGCCGCGGCGCCACCTGCTACGAGCCCGGCGGGAACAGCGCAGGCATGGAGTGGCCGTGCAAGCCGGGCAACAAGGAGATCCCGAGCTACCGAGGCTTTCTGCACGATCAGAAGCTCCTGGCGTCCCAGGGCTATGTGACGGTCTCCATCTCCGCGAACGGTGTCAACGCGCAGGACGGCCGCGCGGCCGACTTCGGGGCGCAGGCCCGTTCGTCCCTGGTGCGCCGGCACCTCGCCCGCTGGGCGGAGTGGGGTGCGAGCCCCGCGAAGGCCCCCGAGGCCGTGCGTGCGACGGAGCCCGCGGACCTCTCGAAGGTGCTCCTGGTCGGCCACTCCCGGGGCGGCGAGGGCGTCAACCGGGCGGCTCTCGACAGCGTCTCCCCGCCACCGCCCGCCGAGGACGGCTACCGGGGGCCGGTGGGCTGGCGGATCCGCGGCACCGTCCTGATCGGCCCCACCAACTTCGGCCAGAACCCCACGCCCGACGTGCCCTCGATGACCATCCTGCCGGGCTGTGACGGCGATGTGAGCGACCTTCAGGGCCAGATGTACCTTGACGGCACCCGGGGCATCGGCCAGGGCACGGCGATGCACAGCGCGGTGTACATGGTCGGCGCCAACCACAACTTCTTCAACACGGAGTGGACGCCCGGCCAGGCCGAGGCCCCGGCCGCCGACGACTTCTGGGACGACCGGAACAACCCGGACCCGGTCTGCTCGGCACGGGCCGGGACCCGGCTGAGCGCCGAGCAGCAGCAGACGGCGGGCGCCACCTACATCGCCGCCGCCGCGCGGCTCTTCCTCGGGGGCGACGACCGGGTCCGCCCGCTGCTCGACGGCTCCGACCGGCGCGCACCCTCGGCCGATCCCGCCCGGGTGCTGACCCATGCCGTCGGCGGCAACCGCACTCCGGCGATCCGGCCCGACGACCCGCTCTCGGTGACGAACGGGCGCGTGTGCCAGCAGGTCACGACGAACGCCGCGCGGGCCTGTACACCTGACTCCACCCCCGGTAGGTCGCCGCACTTCGCGTCCTGGGCGGAGACCACCAGTGAGCCGGGCCGCAACGCGGTCACGGCCCGCTGGACCGAGCCGGGCACCCCGGTCCGGCTGACGCCGGGGCGCGCCTTCTCGCTGGCGGGCTCCGACGCGCTCGCCCTGCGGGTGATGGTGCCGCCGAACACCCGGGGCACCCGGCTCGACGTCGCCCTCACCGACACCTCCGGCAAGCGGGTGGGGCTCGGTCAGGTCACCGTCGACGGCCTTCCCGGCTCCGACTCGACGGCCGCGTACTGGGCGCGTGAGGTCCGCGTCCCACTGAAGGCCGCCGTCGGCGCCGGTGTCGACCTGAAGCGGACGCGGTCGCTGGAGCTCACCCCGCGCAGCAGCTCCGGCGAGTTCTGGCTGATGGACGCCTGGGGCTGGCGCCCCGGCACCCCGGTGGTACGCCCCGTCGCACTTCCGCGTGTCGACATCGGCAGGCTGACGGTCAAGGAGGGCGATTCCGGCACCCGCACCTACAACGTGCCCGTCCAGGTCACCGGCAAGGGCACCGGCGTGATCAAGCTCGCCGTCCGCGACCCGGAGACCCACGAGTCCGCCGTCCGCACCGTAACGGTCGAGGCCGGTGGCTCCGTGGACGTGCCGATCACGGTCGAGGGAAATTCCCGCTTCAACTACGACCTCAGCCACGAGGTCGCGGCCAAGGCCGTACACGGCACGGCGGTCGGCGGCGCCTTCGGGGGCGTGCTCGTGGAGAACGACGACCCGATGCCCACGGTCAGCGTGACCCCGGTCGCCGACTCGGTCACCGAGGGCCGGAAGCTCACCTGGAAGGTGGAGCTCTCCCAGCCCGCCGACATCGGCATCGAGACGCGGTTCGACTTCCTGCCGGTGCGCGAGGGCACGGAGTTGTCCACGAAGGATGTCGACGAGGAGTGGCTCTCCGGCCTCGGCGAGGACGCCGACCCGGAGCGGCCCCTGTCCACGAACGGTCCCTCGCTCTGGGTGTCCGTCCCCAAGGGCGGGACGAGCACCGAAGTGTCCGTGCCCACGGTCGCCGACGCGCTGTCCGAGTCGGAGGAGTCCCTGCGGATGCAGGTGAACATCCTCAAGGAGTACGAGTGGCTGGAGGGCCCCCTCCTCACGGGGAAGGTCACGGACGCGCTCCAGGGCTGACGCCCGGGGGCCACGTCCCGCGCTGACGGTGCCTGAGCGCACCACCCGAACGAGATGGCACCGGCCCCCGCCACGGGGACGCGTCCTGGACCGGGCGGAAAACCGGCGGCACCCGTACGGGGGGGACGGGTGCCCCCGGAGGGGTGGGGCCGGTGGGGGCGGTTGGGCCGCGGGGGTAGCAGGCCCCCGGGGGGGGGTCAGCGGGGGAGTGCGGCCACCCCAGCCCCGGCGA
>NZ_JBHJQP010000312.1:0-3557 GCF_042262625.1 Streptomyces sp. NPDC056347
AACTCGCCATACGTCAACGACACATCCCCACACACCACCGCCACCGCACCCGGCACCGCACCCACACGCTCAGCAACCAACTCCACCACCGAACGGCCACCCGTACCCGCACCCGGCCCCGCCCACTCCCCCAGGGCAAGATCCCGCTCACGCGAATCCAGAAGAACAACCCGGGACAACGACTCCTCAGGAGCCGCAGCAACAACCCCAGCCAGGAACAACCAATGCCGACACATCCGCTCAACAGTCACCGCATCAAACAGATCGGTGCTGAACTCGACCACGGCTGCGAGGCCGCCGCTTTCGGTCT
Source organism: Streptomyces sp. NPDC056347 (assembly GCF_042262625.1). NCBI lineage: Bacteria > Bacillati > Actinomycetota > Actinomycetes > Kitasatosporales > Streptomycetaceae > Streptomyces > Streptomyces sp. NPDC056347. The sequence goes on from NZ_JBHJQP010000312.1 coordinate 311, forward strand.
CCTGGAAGTGCAGGCCGAGCTCGAACTGCGCCGCCTGGCGCGGCACCGCGTACTCGGCGGCCTCCAGACCTCCGAGTTCGAAGGCGCCGGCCGGGGTGTTCTGCAGCGACACGAAGGCCTGGACCAGGGGGGTGCGGGAGGTGTCGCGTTCGGGGGCCAGCTCCTCGATGAGCCGGCTGAACGGCACGTCCTGGTGCGCGAACGCGTCGAGGACGGTGCCACGCACATCGTCCAGGAACTCGCCGAAGGTCTGCGTGTCGTCGATCCGGGACCGCATCACGAGCGTGTTGACGAAGAAGCCGACCAGGTTCTCCAGCTCCGTGCGCTCGCGTCCGGAGACGGCCGTGCCGACGGCGATGTCCTGCCGACCGCTGTACCGGGACAGCAGTAGCTGGGTCACCGCGGTCAGGGTCATGAAGAGGCTCGCGCCGTGCTCGTACCCCATGGTCTTCAGACGGTCGGCCAGCGCGGTCGGAACCTCGAAGGTATGCAGCGCGCCCGCCGAGGTACGGACCGCGGGACGCGGCCGGTCCGTCGGCAGCTCCAACGGCTCCAGACCGGCCAGCTTCCCCCGCCAGTAGGCGAGCTGACCATCCAGCGCGTCACCCGCCAGGTGCTCACGCTGCCAGACAGCGAAGTCCGGATACTGCACCGGGAGCTCCGGCAGGGCAGCGTCCTCCCCACGCACCGCGGCAGAGTAGAGCGCACTCAACTCACGGGTAACAACACCCATCGACCAACCGTCCGTGACGATGTGGTGCATCGACAGGACCAGCACGTGCTCCCGCTCCGTCAGCCGAGCGAGCAGCACTCGGACGAGGGGGCCGGTGCGCAGGTCGAACGGGGTGACGGCCTCGATCGCCAGGGTCGCGTCCAGGTCGTCGTGCGAGTCCAGTACGACGGTGCTGACGGGGACGTCGAGGTCCTGGGCCGCGTGGACGATCTGGACACCCCGGCCGTCGGCGGAGTCGAAGGTGGTACGCAGCGCCTCGTGCCGGGCGACGAGCCCCGTAAGCGCCGTACGCAGGGCGTCGATGTCGAGGTCGCCCGTCAGGCGCAGGGCGCCGGTGATGTTGTATTCGACGCCGTGGTGGTCGTAGTCGTGCAGGAACCAGAGGCGTTCCTGGGCGAAGGACAGCGGCAGCGGTCCGGTGCGCGGGACGGGGACCACGCCCGTCTCGGCGGCCGGTTCGCCGGCGGTGATCTGCCCGGCGAGGGCGGCGACGGTCGGGTGGTCGAACAGGGCCCGCGGCGACAGACCCGTGCCCAGCACGCCCCGGATACGGGAGACGACCTTCAAACTGGAGATCGAGTCACCGCCCAGCGCGAAGAAGTCCTCCAGGACACCGACCCGTTCGACGCCGAGAACATCGGCCCAGATACCGGTCAGGGCCTCCTCCACCGCCGTACGCGGAGCGACGTACTCCTCCACGGCCTCAACCTCGGGAGCCGGCAGCGCCTTGCGGTCCACCTTGCCGTTCACCGTCAGCGGCAGCTCGTCCAGCACGACGAACGCCGACGGAACCATGTACTCCGGCAACACGGACGCCGCGTGCTCCCGCAGAGCACCCAGATCCGTCTCCACGCCCTGGGCCGAAACGACATAGGCCACCAGACGCTTCACCCCGGGCCGGTCCTCACGGACCTGCACCGACACCACACCCACCGAAACATGACGGGCGAGAACGGTCTCGATCTCCGCGACCTCGATCCGGAAACCACGGACCTTCACCTGACCATCACCCCGGCCCAGGAAGTCCAGCCGGCCGTCCGCACGCCAACGCACCAGGTCACCCGTGCGGTAGAGGCGTCCGCCCCGGCCGAACGGATCGGCCACGAACCGCTCCGCCGTCAGATCCGCACGCCCGTCATAACCACGCGCCAGACCCGAACCACCCAGATACAACTCACCCGCAACACCCACACCCACCGGACGCATCGCCGCATCCAGAACATACGCACGGGTGTTGTCCATCACCTCACCCAGCGGAACCGATCCCCTGGAGACGTCTTCCTGGTCGAGCGGGCCGGAGACCGCGAAGGTGGTGGACTCGGTCGGTCCGTAGCCGTTGACGAGGACCAGGCCGGGGCAGGTCTCCAGCAGGCTGTGAGCCGCCGCGGCGGGGACGGCGTCGCCGCCGGTCCAGACCTCGCGCAGACCCGCGAAACACGCCGGGTCCTCCTCGACCAGGACGCCGAACAACGCAGCGGTCACCCACAACGCCGTCACACCCGACGCCACGGCATCCCGCACCACCGACGCACTCAGCTCCGCCTCGGCAACCACCACCGTGCCACCGTTCAGCAGCGGCACCCACACCTCGTACGTCGCCGCGTCGAACGAATGCGGCGAATGGAACAACACCACATCATGCGCACCTGACCGCCACCGACGATCGGACACCAGCGCCACGATGTCGTCATGCGTGACCGCCACACCCTTCGGCACACCCGTCGACCCCGACGTGAACATCACATACGCCAACGACTGCACCGGGACGCGCCGCGGCAGCGCCACCACGCCCGACGGAGCGGACCCGACAGCAAGCGCAGAAACCCCGCCGACCTCGGACACGTCCCGGTCCGTCAGCACCACACAGACCCCGGCCTGCGCCAGCACCTGCCGCAAACGCTCCTCGGGATACGAGGCATGCACAGGCACATAGGCCCCGCCGGCCTTCAGCACGGCCAGCATCGCGACGACCACGTCCGCCGACCGCTCCAGGAGCAGACCGACCCGCGACTCCGCACCCACACCACGCTCGATCAGAGCACCGGCCAGGCGGTCGGAGGCCAGGTCCAGCTCCGCGTACGACAACGACCGCCCACCACATCGCACCGCCACCGCGTCGGGGGCAGTGGCCGCACGGCGCGCGAACGCGGCCGCGACCGAGGCGTCCCCGGCCGGCTCTCCGCCGCCGTCGGCCCACCGCTCCACGACCAGGGATCGCTCCTCGATGCCGAGCAGCTCCAGATCGGCCAGCTTCGTCCCGGCGTGGCCGAGCAGCGTCGTGACGAGGTGCGCCAGGCGCTCCGCCATCCGTTCGGCCGTCCGCGTGTCGAGGAGGGCGGGGTCGTAGGAGAGGGTCATGTCGAGCCGGTCGCCGACAGCCGCGGCGATGAGAGTGAGCGCGTAGTTCGTCGATTCCTCGGCCCGCACACCACTGACCGACAGCCCACGCCCCTCAGCAGCCGCCTCGTCCACCGGATAATTCTCGAAAACAACCAGACTGTCGAAGAGCGAAAC
>NZ_JBHJQP010000313.1:0-3529 GCF_042262625.1 Streptomyces sp. NPDC056347
GCCCTGGCCGTACCCCCGCTCCGGACCGCGCCCCCGCGCGGTCAGCTTCCGGCGGGGCGCAGGCGCAGCCCCTGCATGCCGCCGTCCACGGCCAGGGCCGTGCCGGTGACCGAGGCGGCGGCCGGGCTCGCCAGGTAGACGATCGCGGCGGCCACTTCGTCGGCCGACACCAGCCGCCCCAGCGGCTGGCGGGCGTTGAGCGCGGCGCGCTCGGCCTCCGGGTCACCGGCCTGGCCGAGCAGCCGGCCGATCCACGGGGTGTCCGCGGTGCCGGGGTTGACGCAGTTGACCCGGATGCCCTCGCGGACGTGGTCCGCGGCCATGGCCAGGGTCAGCGAGAGGACCGCACCCTTGCTCGCGCTGTACAGGGCGCGCTGCGGCAGCCCGGCGGTCGCGGCGATGGAGCAGGTCTGGGTGATCGACACGGCACCGGGACGCCCGGCTGCCGCGCGTCGCAGGTGGGGCAGGGCATGCCGGGCGGTACGGACCATGCCGAGGACGTTGATGTCCAGGACCCGGGTCCACTCCTCGTCGGCGTTGTCCTCGACCGTGCCGATGGAGCCGATGCCCGCGTTGGACACCACGGTGTGCAGGGTGCCCAGTTCGGCGGCGGCGCGGTCGACCGCCCGGCGTACGGCGGCGTCGTCGGTGACGTCCGCCTCGACGGCCAGGGTGCCCTCGGGGGCGCCCGCGGTCTCCCGGTCCAGGACGGCGACGCGTGCGCCGCGCGCCAGGAGCAGGGTCGCCACGGCTGCCCCGATCCCGGAGGCGCCGCCCGTGACCAGGGCCCCCATTCCCTCGAAGTCGCGTGTGCCGGTCATCGGTTGGCCTCCTCGGTGCGGCGGGACCGCCATACGGCCCCCTCCGGATAGCGGTGTGCGGCGATCGACTCGGGGAGCATCCGGGCGGAGAAGCCCGGGGCGCTCGGTGCGGTGTAGTGGCCCGACTCGATCACGGTGGGGTCGGCGAAGTGCTCGTGGAGATGGTCCACGTACTCGATCACGCGGTCGTCCCGGCTTCCGGATACCGCCACGTAGTCGAACATCGAGAGGTGCTGCACCAGTTCGCAGAGTCCGACGCCGCCCGCGTGCGGGCAGACCGGTACTCCGTACTTCGCGGCGAGCAGCAGGATCGCCAGGTTCTCGTTGACGCCCGCGACGCGGGCCGCGTCGATCTGGACGAAGTCGACGGCGCCGGCCTGGAGCAGCTGTTTGAACACGACCCGGTTGGCGACGTGTTCGCCGGTGGCGACCCTGACCGGCTGGCCGGAGCGTACGGCGGCGTGGCCGAGGATGTCGTCGGGGCTGGTCGGCTCCTCGATCCAGTGCGGGTCGTACGGCGCGAGCGCGGTCATCCACTCGACCGCGTCGGACACGTCCCAGCGCTGGTTGGCGTCGACGGCGATCCGGATGCCGGGGCCGACCGCCTCACGGGCCAGGGCGAGCCGGCGGACGTCGTCCGGGAGGCTGCCGCCGACCTTCAGCTTGATCTGGGTGAAGCCCTCGGCGACGGCCTCCTTGGCCAGTCTGACCAGCTTGTCGTCGCTGTAGCCCAGCCAGCCGGGCGAGGTGGTGTACGCCGGGTAGCCCTCGGCGCGCAGCCGTTCGGCGCGCTCGGCCCGGCCCGGTTCGGCGGCCCGCAGGATCTCCAGGGCCTCCTCGGGCGTGAGAGCGTCGGTGAGGTAGCGGAAGTCGACCAGCGAGACGAGTTCCTCGGGGGTCATCCCCGCGAGGAACTCCCAGACGGGCAGTCCGGCCTGCTTGGCCGCCAGGTCCCAGGCCGCGTTGACGACCGCGCCGGCCGCCATGTGCATCACGCCCTTCTCCGGGCCGAGCCAGCGCAGCTGCGAGTCGTGGGTGAGCTCGCGGTGCAGTGCGGCGAGATCCGCCGCGGTGCGGGGCGCGGGGCGCCCCACCAGGTAGGGACGCAGGGTTTCGATGGCGGCGGCCATCACCTCGTTGCCGCGCCCGATGGTGAAACAGAAGCCATGTCCCTCGATGCCCGTGCCGATGGCGTCCGGCCCGCCCGCGCGGTCGGGGACATCGGTGCGCAGGACGACGTAGGCGGCCGAGTAGTCGGGATCGGGGTTCATGGCGTCCGAGCCGTCCAGTTGTTCCGAGGTCGGGAAACGGATGTCGTGGACCTCGAAGTCCGTGACGGTCTGGCTCATGTGCGGCCCCCCAGGGGAATAACATCGGACCTCTGTTCTGATCATCCGATGTATAGCGTCATCGGAGCGTCATAGTCCAGGGTTTCCTGGAAAACTCCCCCTCACAGCTCGGATGTATCCGGGGTTCGATGCCCTGATTCGACCGGTGATGCACCACCGGGGACCTGGTTCGGGCGGCTGTGCGCGGAGGCTGCGGCAGGAGGGGCGGGAAGCCGTAAGGTTGATGGGTACACAAGGGAACTTCGGAAGGAGGCCTGGGTGATCGAGCTCGAGGGGGTTCCCGAGCTGATCGACCCGGTCATGGTGGCCGCGTTCGAGGGTTGGAACGACGCGGGGGACGCCGCCTCCACGGCGGTGGCGCACCTGGACCGGGAGTGGAAGGGCGAGGTTTTCGCGGCGCTGGACGCCGAGGACTACTACGACTTCCAGGTCAACCGGCCGACGCTGTGGCTGGACGGCGGAGTGCGCAAGATCACCTGGCCCACCACCCGGCTCTCCGTGGTCCGTGTCGGCGGCGACAAGCCCCGCGATCTCGTGCTGGTCCGCGGGATCGAGCCGTCCATGCGCTGGCGCTCGTTCTGCAACGAGATCCTCGGCTTCGCCCACGAGCTGGGGGTGGAGATGGTGGTGGTGCTGGGCGCTCTGCTCGGCGACACCCCGCACACCCGGCCGGTGCCGGTCAGCGGGGTCACCTCCGACCCCGACCTCGCGCGGACCATGGACCTGGAGGAGACGAAGTACGAGGGGCCGACGGGGATCGTCGGCATCCTCCAGGAGGCCTGTGCGCACGCGGGAGTGCCCGCGGTGAGCCTGTGGGCGGCGGTGCCGCACTACGTGTCGCAGCCGCCCAACCCGAAGGCCACGCTCGCGCTGCTCAACCGGCTGGAGGACCTCATCGGCGTACGCATCCCGCTGGGCGAACTGCCCGAGGACGCGCGCGCCTGGCAGCTCGGCGTCGACCAGCTGGCCGCCGAGGACAGCGAGGTGGCCGAGTACGTACAGACGCTGGAGGAGGCCCGGGACACCGCCGAGCTCCCCGAGGCGAGCGGCGAGGCCATCGCCCGGGAGTTCGAGCGCTATCTGCGCCGCCGGGACGTCGGTCCGGGCCAGCCCTCCGGCGGGCACGCGACGGAGAGCGGCGACACCTCCTACCTCCGCGACACCGCCGCCGGCCGTACCCGCCAGCCGAAGCCGCCCCGCCCCGACCCGGGCGGCGCACCGGACTCCGATCCCCGGCAGCCCCCCTCGGGCCAGGAGGACGGCGACAGCGGCGGCGAGGAGGGCGACGGCCCGCGCGATTCGCCGGAGGGCTCCCCGGAGGAGTGACGCGAACACGAGGAGCGCCGGGCGGTACGCGAC
>NZ_JBHJQP010000314.1:0-3341 GCF_042262625.1 Streptomyces sp. NPDC056347
CCGGGCCCGCGCCCCCCCCCCCCCCGGCCCCGGGGGGGGGGGGGGGCGGCCCGACGCCGCGCGGCGGGCGCCCGCCCCGGGTCCCCGCGCCGGGGGGGGGGGGGGGCTACCACGACTCGTACGCGCCCCCGCACCGGCGCACCGAGCTGCCCGCACTCAGCTGCACGACCCGCCCCACCGGATCACATCCCCTCACGCACCACCTCCCTGACACCCACGTCACCGCAGACGTGTAACCGACCGGAGGAACCGCCGTGGCAGCCACGCCCAGGTTTCGCAACGCAGCAGACGCCGCACCCCCGGCATCCCCTTCCGACGCCGTGCCCTCGTCCGACACCAGCCCCCCGGCCGCACCGGCCGGCGGCAAGCACCCGGTCGACGAGACGCTCCCTCCGCTGAAGATGTTCACCAGCGGCCTCCAGCACGTGGCCGCGATGTACGCGGGCGTGGTGGCCCCGCCGATGATCGTGGGGCCCGCCGTGGGCCTCACCGCCAAGGAGACCGCCTTCCTCATGGGGGCGAGCCTGTTCACCGCGGGCATCGCCACCCTCCTGCAGACCCTCGGCCTCTGGCGGATCGGCGCCCGGCTGCCGTTCGTCAACGGCGTCTCGTTCGCCGGGGTCACCCCGATGGTCGCGATCGGCAAGGACCGGGGACACGACGGCATCGCCGTCATCTTCGGCGCCGTCATCGTCGCCAGCCTGCTCGGTTTCCTGCTGGCCCCCTACTTCTGCAAACTGGTCCGCTTCTTCCCGCCCGTGGTCACCGGCACCGTGATCACCCTGATCGGCGTCTCGCTGCTGCCGGTCTCCTTCAACTGGGCGCAGGGCGGCAACGCCGCCGCCGCCGACTACGGATCCACCACCAACATCACCATGGCCGCCGTCACCCTGGTGATCGTCCTCGCGCTGCGGAAGCTGCTGCGCGGCTTCCTCCAGCAGATCTCCATCCTGCTCGGCCTGGTCGTCGGCACCCTGATCGCGATCCCGGTCGGCATCACGGACTTCGGCGCGATCAAGGACGCCGGTCTGTTCGGCTTCCCGTCGCCGTTCCACTTCGGGGCACCGCAGTTCGAGATCGCCGCGATCGTCTCCATGAGCATCGTGATGCTGGTCTGCATGACCGAGTCCACCGCGGACATGCTCGCGCTCGGCAGGATCGTCGACCGGCCGGCGGACGAGCGGACCATCGAGGGCGGACTGCGCGCCGACACCCTGGGCAGCGCCCTCAGCCCGCTCTTCAACGGTTTCATGTGCAGTGCCTTCGCCCAGAACATCGGCCTGGTGGCGATGACGAAGGTCCGCAGCCGCTTCGTGGTCGCGGTCAGCGGCGGCATCCTGATCGTGCTGGGGCTGGTCCCCGTCGCGGCGTCCGTGATCGCGATCGTCCCGCTGCCGGTCCTCGGCGGCGCGGGCATCGTGCTCTTCGGCACGGTCGCCGCCAGCGGCATCCAGACCCTGGCGGCCGCCGCGCTGGAGAAGGGCGAGAACGCGCTGATCGTGGCCGCGGCCGTGGGCGTCGGCCTGATCCCGATCGCCGCGCCGGACTTCTACCACTCCTTCCCGAAGAACCTCCTGGTGGTCCTCGACTCCGGGATCTCCACCGGCTGCGTGGTGGCCATCGTGCTCAACCTGGCCTTCAACCACCTGGGCCGGAAGCCGGACGCGCCGGCGCCGGAGCGGGAGCAGAACCCGGCGGCAGCGGACCCGGTGGCCGCCCACTGACCCGTACCGGACGCAGCCGCGGCGCCCGCACCGGCGGCGTGGCGCGTACGGCGGAACCCCGTGGGGTCCGTCGTACGCGCCGCGCCGGGAGTCCGGCAGGTCAGCCGATGTGGTAGCTGTCGCCGTACACCTTCCAGTCCAGCGGCGGGTTCAGGTCGAGGTTGCCCTTCTTCAGGAAGACCCGCTGGGCGGTGTCCACCCGGCTGGTGTCCTCGTGCGCCGCCTCCTGCTTCATCGCCCAGACCCGGGCGTCGAGGAAGGCGTTGAGGTACGCGGTCTGGTCGCCGCCCTGGGACGGGGGCTTCGCCTTCGACAGTGCCCGCTTGCGGATGGCACCGAAGCCGGTGCTGTCGTCGCCGTCACCGTGCATGACGATGGCGTCGTAGTACGCGAACTGGCCGAGCGCGCCGATGCCGTCCGCCTTGCCCTGCTCGACGGCCGGGTTGAAGTACACCCGGTCGCGCTCGTCGTCCTGGGCCTTGCGGAAGGCGGAGTCGGAGGCGGCCTTCGCCCAGTCCTTGGTGAAGTTCGGGTCGAGACCCTCGTGCGAGGGGGTGCCGTTGACCTTCCGCAGGGCGGGGAGGTACTTGGCGAGTACGTTGCCGGGCTTGCGTTCGGTGTACAGCTCGACCAGGTCGAGCATGTCGCCGGTGCCGGAGCAGAAACCGATGATGCCCGCGGTGTAGCCGCGGTCGTCGTCGATGTCCTCGATGTACTTGTACTGGGACTTCCAGTCCAGGGAGGAGTTCTCGGCGCTGGAGACCAGTTTCATGGCGATCTCCTTCTTCGCCGGGTCGTCCAGTCCGGTCGTGGCGGCGGCCCGGGGGGCCGTCGCCGTGGTGTGGGGGGTTGCCCGGTGGGTGAGGCCACCGGCGTACGCAGTGACGGGGATGACCGTGAGGGCCAGCCCGACCGCGATGACCGTGATGCGCACGGGGCGGGTGCTGCGACGTGCGGCGCGCTGATGGGGAGCGTGCACCAGTCCTCCAGAGGGAGTTCTTCGTTCCGACGGTCTGTTAGGAAGCTTTCCTATCAGGTGGACGGGTGTGCGTACAGTCCTCCGGCGGCGGGACCCCGGAGTTCGACCGGAACGAGTGAGGCCCCGCACCGCGCGGAGCGCGCGATGCGGGGCCGTCGTGCGGCGCGGGGCCGCGAGCCGGGGACCGGGGTGCGTCAGCAGTTCAGGTAGGCGACGTGGACCCAGACGCCCGTGGGACCGCCCCACAGGTCACCCATGATCCAGTTGCCCTGCTGGCCCCGGTAGTTGAGGTTCTGGCCCCGGTTCACCTGGCCGAGCACCGGGAAGTTCTCGCCCGGGCCGCCGCGGAAGTTCACCCCGTTGTCGTTGACGGTGCAGACCGCTGCCGGAGCCTGCGCGGACCGCGCGGCCACCGGGGGCTGTACGGCCTGGGCGGCGGGGCTCACGGCCAGCCCGAGGGCGGCGGTCAGCACCGCCGCGGCCAGCGTCATCGTCTTCTTCGTCATCCTGATCTCCTCCGTAATCCGGCCCGCTTCGGAGCGGACCGTCCGCAGGCCCAACGCGACCGCCCGCCCACTGGTCACGGGTCCGTCCGGGTCATCCGGAGGCGGCACCGGCCGACGCGCTCCGCGGTACGG
>NZ_JBHJQP010000315.1:0-3313 GCF_042262625.1 Streptomyces sp. NPDC056347
CGGGCGCGCCCCGGCCACCCCCGCGGGGCCCTCGCCGCGTTTGTTACTCGGTGTAACGGAAGAACCCTGCGCGGCAGGTCGAGTGCCGGGACAAAGTAGTCTTGAGCCCATGCCCGAACGCCGTACCGTCGCCCTTGTCACTCTTGGCTGCGCCCGTAACGAGGTGGACTCGGAGGAGCTTGCAGGCCGCTTGGCAGCGGACGGCTGGGAGCTCGTCCAGGACGCCGCCGACGCGGATGTCGCCGTCGTCAACACCTGTGGATTCGTCGAGGCCGCCAAGAAGGACTCCGTCGACGCCCTCCTCGAAGCCAATGATCTGAAGGACCACGGCAGGACCCAGGCCGTGGTCGCCGTCGGCTGCATGGCCGAGCGCTACGGCAAGGACCTCGCGGAGGCCCTGCCCGAGGCGGACGGCGTCCTCGGCTTCGACGACTACGCCGACATCTCCGACCGCCTCCAGACCATCCTCAGCGGTGGCGTCCACGCCGCGCACACCCCGCGCGACCGCCGCAAGCTGCTGCCGATCAGCCCTGCCGAGCGGCAGGACGCCGCCGTGGCCCTGCCCGGCCACGCCCAGGAGGCCGCCCCCGCCCCCGAGGACCTCCCCGAGGGCGTGGCCCCGGTCTCCGGCCCGCGGGCACCGCTGCGCCGGCGGCTGGGCACCAGCCCCGTCGCCTCGGTGAAGCTCGCCTCCGGCTGCGACCGCCGCTGCTCCTTCTGCGCGATCCCGTCCTTCCGCGGCTCCTTCATCTCCCGGCGCCCCTCCGACGTGCTCCAGGAGACCCGCTGGCTCGCCGAGCAGGGCGTCAAGGAGGTCATGCTGGTCTCCGAGAACAACACCTCGTACGGCAAGGACCTCGGTGACATCCGGCTGCTGGAGACCCTGCTGCCCGAGCTCGCCGACGTCGCGGGCATCGAGCGGATCAGAGTCAGCTACCTCCAGCCGGCCGAGATGCGGCCCGGCCTGATCGACGTACTGACCTCGACCCCGAAGGTCGCGCCCTACTTCGACCTGTCCTTCCAGCACTCCGCCCCCGGCGTGCTGCGCGCGATGCGTCGCTTCGGCGACACCGACCGGTTCCTGGAGCTGCTCGACACCATCCGGAGCAAGGCGCCCGAGGCCGGTGCGCGCTCCAACTTCATCGTGGGCTTCCCCGGCGAGACCGAGGCCGATGTGGCGGAGCTGGAACGCTTCCTCACCGGAGCCCGGCTCGACGCCATCGGCGTCTTCGGCTACTCCGACGAGGAGGGCACCGAGGCGGCCGGCTACGAGAACAAGCTGGACGAGGACGTGATCGCCGAGCGGCTGGCGCACATCTCGCAGCTGGCCGAGGAGCTGACCTCGCAGCGCGCCGAGGAGCGGCTCGGCGAGACGCTCCAGGTGCTCGTGGAGTCCGTGGACGACGAGGACGGCGCGGTGGGCCGCGCGGCGCACCAGGCGCCCGAGACGGACGGCCAGGTGCTCTTCACGACACGCGAGGGGCTGGTGCCCGGCCTTATGGTCGAGGCGAAGGTCGTGGGCACCGAAGGGGTGGACCTGGTGGCCGAGAGTTCCGGACGTGTGGAGGCGGCCAGATGACGGGAGTCCCGGCATCCGCGGCAGGCGGCTCCGGCGCGAAGCCGGTCCGCGGCGGCAAGCTGGGCACTGCGGCCGTCAATCAGGCCAGTCTGTGGAACATCGCCAATCTGCTCACCATGCTGCGGCTGGTGCTGGTGCCCGGCTTCGTCCTGCTGCTCCTGCACAACGGCGGGTACGATCCGGCCTGGCGGTCCTTCGCCTGGGCGGCCTTCGCCATCGCGATGATCACCGACCTGTTCGACGGCCATCTGGCACGCACATACAACCTGGTCACCGACTTCGGCAAGATCGCCGACCCGATCGCCGACAAGGCGATCATGGGCGCGGCGCTGGTCTGCCTGTCGTATCTCGGTGATCTGCCGTGGTGGGTCACGGGCGTGATTCTCTTCCGCGAGCTCGGCATCACGCTCATGCGTTTCTGGGTGATCAGACACGGAGTGATTCCGGCCAGCCGCGGCGGCAAGATGAAGACGCTGGCGCAGGGGACGGCCGTCGGGATGTACGTTCTGGCGCTGACCGGCCCGCTCGCCACCCTGCGCTTCTGGGTGATGGCGGTGGCCGTTGTGCTGACGGTGCTCACGGGACTCGACTACGTGCGCCAGGCGGTCGTGCTGCGCCGCAAGGGGCTCGCGGCCGAGCGGGCGGCCGCGGCAGCCGGAGGACGCGGTTCGGCGGAGGCCGAGCGGTGACGTCCGCCGCCGGGGTGCTGGCGCTGCTGGGGGAGCGGGGCGAGAGCCTCGCCGTCGCCGAGTCGCTGACCGGCGGCCTGGTCGCGGCGGAGCTGACGTCCGTGCCGGGTGCCTCGCGGTCCTTCCGGGGATCCGTGACGGCGTACGCGACGCCGCTGAAGCGGGACGTCCTGGGAGTGGACGGCGGTCTGCTGGCGAAGCGCGGCGCGGTCGACCCGGAGGTGGCGCGGCAGATGGCGGCCGGTGTGCGGCGGGTTCTCGGCGCGGACTGGGGCGTGGCGACGACAGGGGTCGCGGGCCCCGATCCGCAGGACGGCAGGGCCGTGGGCACGGTGTACGTGGCGGTGGCCGGACCGGACGGAGCGGAGAATGTCGCCGAGCTGAGGTTGAACGGCGGACGAGCGGACATTCGTAGAGAGAGTGTACGAAGCGCACTCACACTGCTTTCGATGGAACTCAGCAGGAACGCAAGGGCACAGGATACGGAACAGAACGGGGGGAATTGATGTTTGCAGCCCTGAGTGAACACGACATCGCTCCCCGCACGGCCGCCGCGCGAGGCGGTACGGTGGGGCGTGAAGGATGCGGCTACGCGGTCCGAGGAGGGAGCCACCGATGATTCTGCTCCGTCGCCTGCTTGGTGACGTGCTGCGTCGGCAGCGCCAGCGCCAAGGCCGTACTCTGCGCGAAGTCTCCTCGTCCGCCCGAGTCTCGCTCGGCTATCTCTCCGAGGTGGAGCGGGGGCAGAAGGAGGCATCCTCCGAACTGCTCTCCGCCATTTGCGACGCGCTTGACGTACGGATGTCCGAGCTCATGCGTGAAGTGAGCGATGAGCTGTCGCTGGCCGAACTGGCCGAGTCGGCAGCAGCCAGTGATCCGGTCACCGTGCCGGTGCGGCCCATGCTCAATTCCGTTTCCGTGACCTCGGTGGCCGGCGTGCCGTCGGGGCGGGTGACCATCAAGGCGCCCGCGGAAGCGGTGGATGTCGTCGCCGCCTGACCTTTTCGGTCCGGTGGGCAGCGAAGGCCCCGGCCGTCCCTTGGGA
>NZ_JBHJQP010000316.1:0-3269 GCF_042262625.1 Streptomyces sp. NPDC056347
GGCCGCTGCCGTTTGCCCTGACGCCGACGTCAAGGTCTACCGTCCATGACATGCGAATCGGGGAACTCGCCGAACGGGCCGGCACGACCACGCGGACGCTCCGCTACTACGAGTCGCGCGGACTGCTGCCCGCGCGCCGCACGGACAACGGCTACCGCGACTACGACGAGGACGACCTCGGGCTCGTCCGGCAGATCCGGACCCTCCAGGACTTCGGGTTCGAACTGGAGGAGACCCGGCCGTTCGTCGAGTGCCTGCGCGCCGGCCACCCGGCCGGTGACGCCTGCCCCGCCTCGCTCGCCGTCTACCGCCGCAAGCTCGGCGAACTCGACGCGCTGATCGGGCAGCTCCGTACCGTGCGCGACCAGGTGGGCGCCCAGCTCGCCCGCGCCGAACTGGAGGCCGCGGCCGAGCTGCCCGGTGGACCGGAACCACGTTGTGAACTGGGAGGATGACAGATGATCCACACCGCGCAGGGCGTCGCCGAAGTCACCGACGCCACCTTCGACGAGCGGGTGCTCGCGGCCGGGCTCCCCGTCCTGGTCGAGTTCACCGCCGACTGGTGCGGCCCGTGCCGCCAGCTGGCCCCGGTGCTCTCGGCCGTCGCCGCCGAGCTCGCCGGACGCATGGAGATCGTCCAGCTCGACATCGACACCAGCCCCGCCACCGCCGCCCGGTACGCGGTCCTCTCGGCGCCCACCCTGATCGTCTTCCGCGACGGCGAACCCGTACGGCAGATGGTCGGCGCCCGCCCCCGCCGCAAGCTCCTGGCGGAACTGGAGGAGGTGCTGGACGGGGCGGGCTGAGCGCGTCCCGGGACAGGCGCCGAACCTACGGCCCCGCCCGCACCGTCGAGAGGTGCGGGCGCCTCGCGTGCCCGGTCAGTGGTGGCCGCTGTGGGCGGGGGCCCGCACCCCTGCCTCGCTCCCGGGCCGGGCGGGCCCGGCGGGGCGGGCGAGGTTCTCGCCCTCGATGTCCACGCGCGGGAGGATCCTGTCGATCCACCGGGGAAGCTGCCAGGCGCGTTCGCCCAGCAGGGCCAGCACGGCGGGGACGATCGTCATGCGGACGACGAACGCGTCGAGGAGGACCGCCGCGGCGAGGCCGAAGCCGAGTGCCTTGATCATCGCTTCGTCGGCGCCGATGAATCCCGCGAAGACGAACGTCATGATCAACGCGGCGACGGTGACGACCCGGCCGCTGTGTGCGAACCCCTCGGTGATGGCCCGGCGGGGATCGGCCCCGTGCACGTGGGCCTCGCGTATGCGGGTGACGAGGAAGACCTGGTAGTCCATGGCCAGCCCGAAGACGATGCCGACGGTGAGGATCGGCATCAGGCTCATGACGGGGCCGGTGACCTCCAGACCGAAGAGGCCCTTGAGCCAGCCCCACTGGAAGACGGCGACGAGCGCGCCGAGCGAGGCGAGGACCGAGAGCAGGAATCCGAGGGCGGCCTTGAGCGGGACCAGCAGGGAGCGGAACACCAGGATCAGGATGAGGAACGCGAGCCCGACGACGAGCGCCAGGTAGGGGAGGATCGCGCTGGTGAACTTGGCGGAGACGTCGATATTGAGGGCGGTGGTGCCGGTCACCAGGGCCTCGGCACCGCCGGTGCGGGCCGGGTCGTGGGTGATCTCGCGGATGTCGTGGACGAGTTCCTTGGTGGCGTCCCCGGCCGGCGCGCTGTCGGGAATCACGGTGACGATGGCCGTGTCGCCGTCCTGGTTGAACGCGGCCGGAGTGACCGTGGCGACGCCCTTCATCTCCTTGATGCGGTCGCCGAGTCCGGTGGCCGCGGCCTTGGCCCGGGCCGGGTCGTCATCGCTGACGACGAGGGTGAGCGGTCCGTTGAAGCCGGGGCCGAACGAGCCGGCCAGCATGTCGTAGGCCTTGCGCTGGGTGGTGGAGGCCGGCTGCGAGCCGTCGTCGGGCAGCCCGAGCTCCAGCCTGGTGGCGGGCAGGGCCACGACCACCAGGCCGAGCACGGCGACGAGGAGGACCTTCAGCGGCCGGCGCAGGACGAAGGCCGCCCACCTCTCGCCCAGCGGCTTTCCGGCGGGCGCCGTTTCCTGGGCGGGCACGGCCTGCCGCTTGCGGGCGGCGCGGCCGCGGACGCGCTCGGGGGCGAAGGCGAGCAGGGCCGGCACCAGCGTCACGGCGACCAGGACGGCGATGGTCACGGCACCGGCCGCGGCCAGGCCCATGGCCGTGAGGACGGGCAGGTCGACCACGGCCAGTCCGGCCAGCGCGACGACCACGGTCAGGCCGGCGAAGACGACGGCGGAGCCGGCGGTGCCGTTGGCGCGGGCGGCCGCCTCCCGGGCGTCGTGGCCGTCGGCGCGCTCGGAGCGGTAGCGGGACACGATGAACAGCGCGTAGTCGATGCCGACCGCGATGCCGAGCATGGAGGCCAGCGCCGAGGTGCTGCTGTTGAGGTCGAGGGCCGCCGTCAGCGCGGTGATCGCGCTGGTGGTGATCCCGACGCCGATCAGGGCCGTCAGCAGCGGCATGCCGGCCGCGGCCAGCGAGCCGAAGGTGATGACCAGGATGAGGGCGGCCAGCGCGAAACCGACGGCCTCGCTGGACATGCCGGCCCCGACCGGTGCGAGCGCCGATCCGGACGCCTCGACGGTCAGGCCCCGGTCCCGTCCCCGGTCGAGGGCCCGGTCCAGACGCTCGTGGTCGCCGTCGGTCAGGTCTCCGGCCTTGGCGCGGTAGGTGACCTGGGCGTAGCCGGTGGACCGGTCGGCGCTGATCGCCCCGGTCCGGAACGGATCGGTGACCTGGGCGATCTGCGAGGAGGAGCCCCGTACGTCCTTCAGGAGCCGGGTGACCTCCGTCTGCCGGGTACCGGTGAGCTTCTCCCCGTCCGGTGCCTTGAAGACGACACGGACGCTCGCGCCCTCGGCGTTGGCCGTGGGGAACTTCTCACCGAGCAGGTCGAACGCCTTCTGCGCCTCGGTGCCGGGCAGGGTGATGTTCTCACCCGCGCTGCCGCCGCTGCCGGCCGTGGCAGCGCCCACCGCGCCGAGCAGGAGGACCCAGAGCAGCAGTACCGGCCAGCGGCGCCTGAAGGCGCCGCGGCCGATCCGGTGCAGGAACGGGGCCATGGAAAAGGGCTCCGAACGTGAGGAGGAGGGGAGGAGGACCGCGTCACCGGCCGGTGACGGGGCGGGGACCCGCCGATCCGCTCGACGGGCTCCCGCCCGGCACGCCGGGCGCCGTCCCCACGGCCTCGGCGAGCCCCGGCCCGCGGGGTGTGCCACCGG
>NZ_JBHJQP010000317.1:0-3237 GCF_042262625.1 Streptomyces sp. NPDC056347
GCCCTGCTCCTTCGGGCGGCGACGGCGTTCGGGCCGCGTTCTTCGGGACTCGGCCCTTCGCGGAGCGGCCCTCAGGCCACGCCCAGCATCCGGGCGTGCAGGGCGCGTACCTCCTCGGCGAGCACCGGATCGGGGCCCGACACGGGTACGCCCGGGGCGACGGCGTTCACCGGCAGGGCCGCGACCGGTCCCGCGCCGAAGCCCCAGCCCCGGCGCCATGCCACGAGCTGCTCGCTGCTGGACGCGTACACGATGCGCCCCAGGCCGACCCAGGCGTGGGCCGCGCTGCACATCGGGCAGTGCTCGCCGGAGGTGTAGACGACGCTCGTCCGCCGTTCCTCCGGGGAGAGGTTCCCGGCCGCCCAGCGGGCGATCTCGAACTCCGGGTGCCGGGTCGCGTCGCCGTCCTTGACCCGGTTGCGGTCCTCGAACCGGACCGTGCCGTGCTCGTCCACGAGCAGCGAGCCGAACGGCTCGTCACCGGCGGTGAGCGCTTCCCGGGCGAGGTCGACGCAGCGGCGGAGATACCCGAGGTCCTTCTCGGTGACCGGCTGTGCGAGGCTCTCCGCACCCGTCCCGTTGTCTGTGTTCATGCCACTCTCCGTACTTGTTCTTCCAGGCTCACAGTCCTGCGATGTTCGGTATACCATTCATGATTCCATGGCCGTTTCCGCCACGGCGTCGTACGGGCACCGGCGACACGGAGCACGAGGCACGAAGCATGGAGGCACGGTCAGTGAGCACCGCCCCGGTGAAGAGCCCCGCGCGCGCATCGGCGTCGGTATGGAGGGCGCCGGGCATGCCCGCCCTGCTGCTCCTGACGGCCACCGGCTTCTCGGGCTTCGCCGTACTGCTGCCCACCGCGCCGCTCTGGGTGGTGCGCGGCGGCGCCGGCACCGCGGGGGCCGGTTCGGTCAACGCGGTCCTGATGCTCTGCACCGTGTGCGCGCAGACCCTCGTTCCCGCCGCGATCCGGCGGCTGGGCTGGCGGACCACCCTGGTCGGCGGGGCGGTGCTGCTCGGGGCCCCGGCACTCGCGCACCCGCTGTCCGCGGATCTGGGGGCGGTGCTGGCCCTGGCCGCGGTGCGGGGGCTCGGGTTCGGAGTACTCACGGTCTGCGGCGCAACCGCCGTCGCCGAGCTCGTCGGGCCGGAGCGGCGCGGGAAGGCGGTCGGGGCGTACGGGCTGGCCATCGCGGGGCCGCAGTTCGTGCTGGTCTCGACCGCGCCGTGGGCCGCGGAGAGGATCGGCTTCACGGCCGTGTTCGCGCTCGGCGCGCTGCCGCTGCTCGGGGTGGCGCCCGCGCTGCGGCTGGCCCGCCGGCTGGACGGGCACACGGCAGGGACCGGGAACCGGCCGGTCCGGGACACCGCGGCGCGCCCGCGCTCGGCGTATCTTCCGCTGCTGCGGCCGATGCTGCTTCTGCTCGGGGTCACGACGGCCGGGGGCGCCCTGATCACCTTCGCCCCGCAGATGAGCGACGACTCCGCCGTGACGCTGGCCGGACTGCTGTTGCTGACGGGGACGGCGGCCGTCGCGCGCTGGCGGTTCGGGGCACCGGCCGACCGGTACGGCACCCGGCCGTTCCTCTGGCCGCTGGTGACCGCCACCGCCGTCGGCCTCGCGCTGACGGCCTGGGCGGTGGCCTCGCCGGGGACGACCCGCGCGGTGCCGCTGCTGGCCGGGATGGCCCTGGTCGGGATCAGCTACGGCGGGCTGCAGAACCTGACCCTGGTGGACGCCTTCGCCGCCGTGGACCACCGCTCCAGCGGCGTGGCGAGCGCCGTGTGGAACATCGGATTCGACGGCGGGACGGGACTGGGCGCCCTCCTCGTCGGGTTCGTCGCGACCGGGACCTCCTTCTCCGTGGCGCTCCTGGCCGCCGCCGCACTCTCCCTCGCCACGCTGCCGCTCGCGCTCATCCGCCGGACCGGGTGACGGACCGGCCGCCAGAACCACGTTTGGCATACCATTTCGGCATGGCTGATGTGATTCTGACGAACGTCCGTCCCTGGGGCGCGGCCCCCGTGGACATCATGGTGTCCGGCGCCGAGATCCGCTCCGTCCTGCCCGCCGGGACCGCTCCGGACGGTGGCGACCGCCTCGACGGCCGCGGTCTCCTCGCCCTGCCCGGCTTCATCAACGCACATGCTCATGTCGACAAGAGCTGGTGGGGGAAGCCCTGGGTGTCCTACGGCGGGGAGGCCACGACGCAGGGGCGCATCTCCCACGAACGCGCCGAACGCGACGCACTTGGTATCCCGGGCATGGACCCGACCGTCGCCGTGCTGCGCGAGTTCCTCCGGCACGGCACGACGGCGGTACGCAGTCATGTGGACGTGGACCTCGGTGTCGGGCTGCGCGGGATCGAAGTGGTCCGCGAGGCGGTGGCCGCGCTCGACGGCGCGGTCGACGTGGAGATCGTGGCCTTCCCGCAGGACGGTGTGGTGCGCCGCCCGGGTGTGCTGGACCTGCTCGACCGGGCCGCCGCGGCGGGGGCGACCTCGATCGGCGGCCTCGACCCGGCGTCGATCGACCGCGACCCGGTGGCGCAGCTCGACGGCCTCTTCGGCATCGCCGAGCGGCGCGGGGTCGGGCTGGACATCCATCTGCACGACCGGGGCGAGCTGGGCGCCTTCCAGTTCGAGCTCATCATCGACCGCACCCTGCGTACCGGACTGGGCGGCAGGGTGACGGTCTCGCACGGCTTCGCGCTGGGCGAGCTCCCGGCCGACCGGCAGCGCCGTCTGGTCGAGGAGTGCGGAAGGGCCGGTGTCTCCTGGGCGACCGTGGCCCCGGTCCGCACCGCGCCGCTTCCCTGGCACGGGATGCGGGAGCACGGTGTGCCGATCGGCCTGGGCACCGATGGAATCCGGGACCTGTGGTCGCCGTACGGCGACGGCGACATCCTGCGTGTCGCGCTCGGCTTCGCCCGGCTGCACGGGCTGCGCACCGATGAGGAGCTGGCCCACGCGGTGGAGCTGGCCACCACCCGGGCAGCGAGCTTCGTGCACCGTGGCACCCATGACATCGTCGCCGGTGCACGGGCGGACATCGTGCTCCTGGACGCCGAGAACGTCCAGGACGCGCTGGTCCGCGCACCGCGCCGTCAACTGGTGCTCGCCGGCGGCCGGGTGGCGGTCCAGGACGGCGAACTCCGGCTCTGAGTCCGGCCGTCGACCGGCGGGAACGGCCCGGCGGGCGCGTTCGCCGGGCCGTGCCCGCACCCGGCGGCC
>NZ_JBHJQP010000318.1:0-2964 GCF_042262625.1 Streptomyces sp. NPDC056347
GGGAGATGTTTATAAGAGACAGGGGGCGCGGTGCGCGGGCCGGCGCCGGGGAGCCGGCCGGGGACGCGAGGGCGCTGGTGGAGGGGCTCGGGGTGCGGCGGGGCCGCGTCGAGGCGCTGCGCCGGGTCTCGCTGGCCGTGGCGCCGGGCGAGACCGTGGCGCTGATGGGACGTAACGGGGCGGGCAAGTCCACCCTGCTGGCCGCGCTCGTCGGCATGGTCGAGCCCGCCTCCGGCACCGTCCTGGTCGGCGGCCGGGCCCCGCACCGTACCGAGCCGCGCGAGATGGTGCGCCGGGTCGGGCTCGTCCCGCAGGAGCCGCGCGATCTGCTGTACGCGGACACCGTGGGCGCGGAGTGCGCCGCGGCGGACCGGGACGCGGGCGCCGCGCCGGGCAGCTGCCGGGCCCTGGTGTCCGAGCTGCTGCCGGGCGTACCGGACGGGACCCATCCCCGTGATCTCTCCGAGGGGCAGCGGCTGGCGCTGGCCCTGGCGGTCGTGCTGACCGCGCGGCCCCCGTTGCTGCTGCTGGACGAGCCGACCCGGGGCCTGGACTACGCGGCGAAGGCCCGGCTGGTCGGGGTGCTGCGCGCCCTGGCGGCCGAGGGGCACGCGATCGTGCTGGCCACCCATGACGTGGAGCTGGCGGCGGAGCTGGCGCACCGGGTGGTGATCCTGGCGGACGGGGAGGTCGTCGCCGACGGGGAGACCCGGCAGGTGGTGGTCTCCTCCCCGTCGTTCGCCCCGCAGACCTCGAAGATCCTCGCCCCGCAGGAGTGGCTGACCGTGTCGCAGGTGCGTACCGCGCTGGGAGAACCGTCGTGAACACCGTCCGCGACGGGGACCGGGTACGGCAGGCGCGGCCGGTGCGGCTGGGGCCGCGGGCGATCGCCGCGCTCGTCCTGATCAGCGCGATCGGGGTGGCCGCGTTCGGCTGGCCGCTGCTGGCCGGGCCCGGGGTCGGGCCCGCGCACGCACAGGACGCCCCGTGGCTGTTCGCCGCGCTGCTGCCGCTGCTGATCGGTGTGGTGGTGGCGATGATCGCGGACTCCGGTCTGGACGCCAAGGCGGTGGCGATGCTGGGGGTGCTGGCCGCCGTCGGTGCGGCGCTGCGCCCGCTGGGGGCGGGCACGGCGGGGCTGGAGCCGATGTTCTTCCTGATGGTGCTGAGCGGTCGGGTCCTCGGGCCGGGCTTCGGTTTCGTACTGGGCTCGGTCACGATGTTCGCCTCGGCGCTGCTCACCGGCGGGGTGGGGCCGTGGATGCCGTTCCAGATGCTGTCGATGGGCTGGTTCTCGATGGGCGCGGGGCTGCTGCCGGGCGCGGACCGGCTGCGCGGGCGGGCCGAGTCGCTGCTGCTGGCGGGGTACGGGTTCGTGGCGTCGTTCGCGTACGGGACGGTCATGAACCTGTTCGGCTGGGTGACGGTGCCGCCATCGGGGTCGGGGGTCTCGTTCCAGGCGGGCGATCCGCTGGCGGAGAACCTGGTCCGCTTCCTGGCGTACTGCCTGGCGACCTCGCTGGGCTGGGACCTGGGGCGGGCGGTGCTGACGGCGGTGCTGACGCTGGCCGTCGGCCCGGCGCTGCTGAAGGCGCTGCGGCGGGCCACCCGGCGCGCGAACTTCGAGGCCCGGGTCACATTCGACGTCCCCGGCGCGTGAGGGCTCCCACAGGACCTTCGTCCTCCCCTATCGGGGGTAGTAGCGGCGGCGGGGGCGGGCGGTCCGGCCGGGCGTCCGCCGCGACCTGCGACGACGCCCCGGGCGGCGGGCCGGCGGGCGGCGGGTCGTGCGGCCCGGGGTGCGAGGCGGGCTCGTACCGGGGGTCGTTGCGCCGCCCGGACGGCGTCGCTATCACTGGATGAGTCGCCGAGCACCGCAGGGTCCGCCAGCCGGGCCGCGGTCGACGAAGGCCGGTCCCCCCGGTCGGCGAAGGCCGGTCCACCCGCACGATCCGGACCGGTACGCGACGTCCCCCGTACCCGACGTTAGGTCTCTCCGTGTCGTTCGCCCGTAACCTCCTCGCCAAGCCCCGCAACGCCCGTCGCAAGTCCGCCGTCGTCGGTGCCTCCGTGCTCCTCGGCGCCACCGGCCTGGCCCTCGGGGTCACCCCGGCCATGGCCGCGCCGGCCTCCGTCGCGACGAGCGCGCAGGCCACGGCGCAGGCGATGATCGGTGACGCCGCGCAGTACCAGTGCTTCAGCAACATCGTCCAGCACGAGAGCGGCTGGAACCACACCGCGACCAACGCCTCCTCCGGCGCCTACGGCCTGGTGCAGGCCCTGCCCGCGTCGAAGATGGCCTCGGCCGGTGCCGACTGGCAGACCAACCCCACGACCCAGATCAAGTGGGGCCTGGACTACATGAACTCGCGCTACGGCAGCCCGTGCGCCGCCTGGTCGTTCTGGCAGGCCAACAGCTGGTACTGAGCCGGCTTCCGGCTCTCTCCCCCCGTACCCCGCACCGAGCCCGGTGCGGGGTACGGGCGTTTCCGGCCGCGCGTTCACTCGGGGCCGTCCCGGCCGGTACGTCGTCGGCGCACTGTTCGCCGTGACCGCGCCGGTCGTGCCGTACCCGTCCGGGCCATAAGGACGATTGGTAGCACCAGTGCTATCGCGCTGGTCCATTCGGGCGCTTTTGGCTCATCCATCCGTTCCCCGGAGTCGGCGGCGCGTTGTCACTCTCGTGGAACCTCGAGATTTCTGGGAACGGAACAGCGTACTGGCGGAAGCTTTCTGCGCCAGCGACGAGCGCATGCGCCGGGCTCAGGCATTGCTGGACGAGATGCGGGCGGAGCGGAGCCGGACACTGGCCGCCTTCGCCGTCGCGGTCGGCGACGACGGATCGATCGCGGACCTGATGGGGCTGAACGAGCGCGAAGTGCGATTAGCGCGACGCGAGGTCGGCCGCAGCAACGCGCGCTCGTTCGCCGAGAAGCTGCTGAACCGGTCCACGGCGGCGGGCCC
>NZ_JBHJQP010000319.1:0-2862 GCF_042262625.1 Streptomyces sp. NPDC056347
GGTCCGGGGCGGGGCGGTTCCGGCTTTCGGGGCCGCTTCGGGCCTTCGGGGCTCAGGGCTTCGGGCTTCGGGCCTTCGGGGCTTCAGGGGGCGAGGACGTCCAGCTCGTGCAGGGCCCCCACGGCGATCTCCTTGGTGAGCCGCTCCGCCGCCGCCGCGTCACCCTCGCGCACCGCCTCGGCGAGCCGTACATGGAGGGTGACGGCGGCCGGGTCGGGGTCCTCGAACATGACCTGGTGGTGGGTGCGGCCCGCCAGCACCTCGGCGACCACGTCACCGAGGCGCGCGAACATCTCGTTGCCGGAGGCGTTGAGCACGATCCGGTGGAACGCGATGTCGTGCTCCAGATAGCCCTCCAGCTGCTGGCCCCGCGAGGTGGCGACCATGCCGAGAGCGCGCCCGGTGAGGTCCGCGCACTGCTCCGGGGTGGCGTTGCGGGCGGCAAGGCCCGCCGCGACGGGCTCGATCGCCGAACGCAGCACGGTCAGCGAGCGCAGCTGGCGCGGGCGGTCGGCCCCGGCCAGCCGCCACCGGATGACCTGCGGGTCGTACACGTTCCACGTCTCGGACGGCCGTACGGTCACACCGACCCGGCGCCGGGACTCGACCAGGTGCATGGACTCCAGGACCCGGATCACCTCGCGCACGACGGTGCGCGAGACGTCGAAGCGGCGGGCCAGCTCGTCGGTGCGCAGGACCTGCCCCGGCGGATGCGTACCGGCGGCGATCTCCAGCCCCAGAGTGTCCAGCACATGGGTGTGGAGCGCGGGGCCCTGTGTGGTCATGGACAAAGCCTACGGGGCACCCCCCGGCAACGAAAAGTACGACGTTTACGTCACACCATCTTGAATAAGTCGTACGTATGGGTTTCAGTAGCGCGACGGACCGATGTCGAGGAAGACATCGCGGAAGACTGCGAGGCACCCCCATGAGCACTCCCCACGTCGTCGTGGTGATGGGCGTTGCAGGGACCGGCAAGACCACGATCGGCCCCCTGCTCGCCGCCGCCCTCGGCGTTCCGTACGCGGAGGGCGACGATTTCCACCCCGCGGCCAACATCGCCAAGATGTCGGCCGGCGTCCCGCTGGACGACGCGGACCGGTGGCCCTGGCTCGACGCCATCGGCCGCTGGGCGCACAGCCGTGCGGGGCTCGGCGGGGTGGTGAGCAGCTCGGCCCTGAAGCGGTCCTACCGCGACCGGCTGCGCGCCGAGGCGCCCGGGGCCCTCTTCCTCCATCTGACCGGCAACCGGGCGCTGATCGAGGCGCGCATGGCGGGCCGTACGGGCCATTTCATGCCCACCGCGCTGCTCGACTCGCAGTTCGCCACCCTGCAGCCGCTGCAGGAGGACGAGGCCGGTGTCCCGGTCGACGTGTCCGGCACCCCTGAAGAAATCACCCAGCGAGCCGTCGCGGCCCTGCGCCGGCTCGACGACTAAGGACCACCACCGTGACCAGTCTCAGCGTCGAGATGTTGGCAGCGGACGCCGTCGAACCGATCACTTCGGCCGGCAACGCGCAGTTGGGCATCGCCGTCCTGGCGGGCATCGCCGTCATCGTCCTGCTCATCACGAAGTTCAAGATGCACGCGTTCCTCGCGCTGACCATCGGCTCGCTCGCGCTCGGTTCGTTCGCCGGGGCCGCCCCGGCGAAGACGATCGCCAGCTTCACCGCCGGTCTCGGCTCGACCGTCGCGGGCGTCGGTGTGCTGATCGCGCTCGGCGCGATCCTGGGCAAGCTGCTGGCCGACTCCGGCGGCGCGGACCAGATCGTCGACACCATCCTCGCCCGGTCGAGCAAGCGCTCCATGCCGTGGGCGATGGTGCTGATCGCCTCGGTGATCGGCCTGCCGCTCTTCTTCGAGGTCGGCATCGTGCTGCTGATCCCGGTGGTGCTGCTGGTCGCCAAGCGCGGCAACTACTCCCTGATGCGGATCGGCATCCCCGCGCTGGCCGGCCTCTCCGTGATGCACGGCCTGATCCCGCCGCACCCCGGCCCGCTGGTGGCGATCGACGCCCTCGGCGCCAATCTCGGGGTCACCCTGGCGCTCGGCGTCCTGGTCGCGATCCCCACGGTGATCATCGCGGGGCCGCTCTTCTCCCGTTACGCGGCACGCTGGGTGGACATCCCGGCCCCGGAGCGGATGATCCCGCAGCGCCCCTCGGAGGATCTCGACCGCCGTCCCGGCTTCGGCGCCACTCTGGCGACGATCCTGCTGCCGGTGGTGCTGATGCTGGTCAAGGCGCTGGTCGACATCGTCGTGGACGACCCGGAGCAGGGCCTGCAGAAGGTCACCGATGTGATCGGCTCGCCGCTGATCGCCCTGCTGGCGGCCGTCGTGGTCGGCATGTTCACACTGGGCCGGGCAGCGGGCTTCTCCAAGGGCCGTCTCTCCACCACGGTCGAGAAGTCGCTCGCGCCGATCGCCGGCGTGCTGCTGATCGTGGGCGCGGGCGGCGGGTTCAAGCAGACCCTCATCGACGCCGGAGTGGGCCAGATGATCCTGGACTTCTCCAAGGACTGGTCGATCCCGGCACTGCTGCTGGGCTGGCTGATCGCGGTGGCGATCCGGCTGGCGACCGGTTCGGCGACCGTGGCCACCATCTCGGCGGCCGGTCTGGTCGCCCCGCTGGCCGCCGACATGTCGACGTCCCACGCGGCGCTGCTGGTGCTGGCGGTCGGAGCGGGTTCGCTCTTCTTCAGCCATGTCAACGACGCCGGGTTCTGGCTGGTGAAGGAGTACTTCGGGATGAGCGTCGGCCAGACGGTGAAGACCTGGTCGGTGATGGAGACCATCATCTCCGTGGTGTCGCTGGTCTTCGTCCTGCTGCTGTCGTTGATCATCTAGGCCTCCCTTCCGGAG
>NZ_JBHJQP010000320.1:0-2858 GCF_042262625.1 Streptomyces sp. NPDC056347
CCCCTGTGGGCGGCGAGCCGTCACCGGAAGGGGCAGCCGGCCCCGCGTACGGTCCGCGAAGCGTGTCGCAGACCCGTCAGGAAGGCTGGGTCACGGCGCGAAGGCGGCATCGCATCGCCTCTGCGACACGCTTCAGCGGGCCACCGCCTTGGTGGCCGCGCTGGTGGCGGTGCCGTTGGCGTGGCCGGTGCGGCGGGCCGTGACCTTGACCGTGATCTTCTTGCCGCGCTGGGCCGACTTGAGCGTCAGCGAGGACTTGGTGGCGCCGGAGATCGCCTTGCCGTTGGCGTACCACTGGTAGCCGTACGACGTCGGGGCGGGCGACCAGGTGCCGTGGGCGGCCTTGAGGACGCGGCCGACCTTCGCGGTGCCGGAGATCGTGGGCTTCTTGGTGGCCTTGGGCGCGCTGCCGGTGGCGACCTTCACCCCGACCGTGTTCACCTGGCCGTCCCCGAAACCGCTGAGGCGGGCGATGACCGTGAGGCTGAGCAGCTTGCCGCGCAGGGAGGCCGGGACGGTGTAGGTGGCGGAGGTGGCGCCGGAGATCGGCTTGCCGTCCGCCTTCCACTGGTAGGCGAGGGAGCTGGGGGTCCAGGACCAGGTGCCGCTCGTGGCGGTCAGCTTGCTGCCCACCTTGACGGTGCCCTTGATCACCGGGCAGACCGTGCACCCGAGCGGGTAGCCCTTGGCGGCGGTGAGCGTCGCCGAGGAGGCCGTGGCGTCCGCCGCGGTGGCCCGGTGGGCGGTGACGGTGACGCCGACCTTCTTCCCCATCAGGGTGGCCGGGACGGTGAACACGGACCGGGTGGCACCGCTGATCGGCTTCCCGTCCCCGTACCACTGGTAGGAGTACGACGCGGGCTTGGGCGACCAGGTGCCGGTGGTCGCGGTGAGGTACTCGCCGACGCGGGCCTCCCCGCTGAGGGTGGGCGGGGCCGTGCTGGTGAGCGGGGCCGAGGTGACGGTGAAGGGCAGCTTGCCGTACTCGCCGTTCCCGCGGCTGAGGAGGATCGCGGACCAGGCGCCCTCGGGCGCGCCGGTCAGGTCCACCTCGGCGGTGAGGGTGCGGCGGTCGGGCGAGACGGCGAGGGTGGTGCCGATGATCTCGCGGTCGCCGTTGCGCAGGAGGAGGCGGGACTGCTCGTGCAGGGCGGAGCCGCTGACGGTGAGGGTGGTCTTCCCGCCGGACGCGGCGGCGTTCGGGGAGACCTTGGTGAGGGTGATCCGCTCCAGGCCGCAGAGCGACAGGGTGCAGACCGCCTCGGCCCGGTACGAGGTCGTCGACGCCTTCTCCGGCAGGGAGAGGACCAGGAAGCTCGGGGTCGGCTCACGGGTGTAGTTCTCGATCACCCGGCACTCGTAGCCCTTGGTGAGGGTGGAGTACGAGCAGCCGTTGTCGAGGCTCGGGTCGTAGAGGGCGGGCACGGCCGTCCCGGTGGCGCCGGTCGTGTCGCTGATGTCCATCGCGAAGCGGTCGCTGTACGTGGTGGGCAGCGCGGCGCACATGGTGCTGTGCTGCTCGTCCAGGGTGCCGGTGACCGGGCCGTAGCCGTACGCGACGCTCTTGACCCGGTCGCACTCGGGGGCCGGACCGTCCGCGCCGGCGAGGCGCACGGCGTCGAAACGGTAGGTGTCGGCGGCCTGCTTCGTGGGCGGGACGGAGACCACGGCCTGGTAGTGCGTGGAGCCGGTGACGGCGCACGCCCGGTCGCCGGTGCAGCGGGGGCCGCTGCTGGTGTAGCCGCTGCCGTTCCCTTCGTCGCCGAACACCTCGACGTTGGCGGTGCCCAGGGCGTCGCGGGCGTCGATGTGGACGATGTCCTTGGTGTCGGCGGTGGTGACCTGGCGGCAGCGCAGCTCGCCGGGGGCGCCGAGAGCGCCTTCGGCGGAGGCGCCGCCGGGCCCGGTCGCCGGGTTCGCGGTGCAGCCCTTGGCGGTCGCGGTGATGTCGCGGCGGGTCACGGCGTACTCGCCGGGGGCGTCACGGCCGATGACCAGGACGGTGTGGGCGACACCGGGGGTGAGTGCGCAGCCGGTCCAGGTGGAGGCGGAGGGGGTGTAGGTCCGGCAGCTCTCCTTGCCCCGGGCGTCCACGACGAGGAACTGGGCGGAGACGGCGGTGCCGGAGGCGGCCTGGAGCTGGACGGCCTCCATGACGCTGTGGTCGGAGGCCGGGATGGTCAGGCAGGCCACGGCGGAGCCGTTGCCGGTGGTGACGCGGGCGTTGCGCGGGGCGGTGGTGAAGTCGCCCTCGGGAAGCACCTGGCAGCCGTCGGCCGTGTCGGTGCGGTGCAGGGAGAGGGCGTACGGGCCGGTCGGCTTCGCGGTGCCGTCGTTGACGACCAGGGCCCGGAAGGGGGCCTTGCCGGTGAGCTCGCAGGCGCCGTTGCCGGGGCCGGACGGCTGGTGGCAGATATCGGTGCCGTCCGCGTCGACGACGGTCACGGCCGGGTGCGGGGCACCGCTGTAGACGGGCTCCACCGCGGTGAACCGCGCACCGGCGGGCAGCGGCAGGGACAGGCAGTCGGTCTCACCGGCGGCGGCGAACTCGCCCCGGAACAGCCCGAGCCCGACCGGCTCGCAGCCGGTGGTGGCGGAGCGGTCGATGACGAGCGAGCGGGACGTCGTACGGACGGTGTACTCGCCGGCGGCCGGGAGGGTGCACGTGATCCAGTACTCGCAGACGGCCGCACCGGTCGCGTCCTCGACGCGGAGCGGGGTGCGGTAGCCGTCGTCGCGGATGGCGTACGCGTCGTAGAGCCCGGCGGCCGGGGCGGTGAAGGTGCGGCAGCCGCTGACCGGATCGGCCTCGGTGGGCGCCGAGTTGAAACCGTTCAGTGGGGGGTGGGCGCAGTCGG
>NZ_JBHJQP010000321.1:0-2846 GCF_042262625.1 Streptomyces sp. NPDC056347
CGCACAGCGGATAGGGACCGAACTGTCTCACGACGTTCTGAACCCAGCTCGCGTACCGCTTTAATGGGCGAACAGCCCAACCCTTGGGACCGACTACAGCCCCAGGATGCGATGAGCCGACATCGAGGTGCCAAACCTCCCCGTCGATGTGGACTCTTGGGGGAGATAAGCCTGTTATCCCCGGGGTAGCTTTTATCCGTTGAGCGATGGCCCTTCCATGCGGAACCACCGGATCACTAAGCCCGACTTTCGTCCCTGCTCGACTTGTAGGTCTCGCAGTCAAGCTCCCTTATGCCTTTGCACTCTACGAATGATTTCCAACCATTCTGAGGGAACCTTTGGGCGCCTCCGTTACACTTTAGGAGGCGACCGCCCCAGTCAAACTGCCCACCTGACACTGTCTCCCGGGTCGATAAGACCCGTAGGTTAGAATTTCAATACAGTCAGGGCGGTATCCCACCAGCGCCTCCACCGAAGCTAGCGCTCCGGTTTCAATGGCTCCCGCCTATCCTGTACAAACTGTACCAAAATTCAATATCAGGCTACAGTAAAGCTCCACGGGGTCTTTCCGTCCTGTCGCGGGTAACCTGCATCTTCACAGGTACTATAATTTCACCGAGTCTCTCGTTGAGACAGTGCCCAGATCGTTGCGCCTTTCGTGCGGGTCAGAACTTACCTGACAAGGAATTTCGCTACCTTAGGACCGTTATAGTTACGGCCGCCGTTTACTGGGGCTTCAATTCAAAGCTTCGCTTACGCTAACCCCTCTCCTTAACCTTCCAGCACCGGGCAGGTGTCAGCCCCTATACTTCGCCTTACGGCTTCGCAGAGACCTGTGTTTTTGCTAAACAGTCGCTTGGGCCTATTCACTGCGGCTTTCCGTTAAGAAAGCACCCCTTCTCCCGAAGTTACGGGGTCATTTTGCCGAGTTCCTTAACGAGAGTTCTCTCGCTCACCTTAGGATTCTCTCCTCGCCTACCTGTGTCGGTTTGCGGTACGGGCACCTTTTATCTCGCTAGAAGCTTTTCTTGGCAGCGGGGAATCAAAGACTTCGCTCCATAAGGAGCTTCCCCATCACAGCTCAGCCTTCACGATAAGCGGATTTGCCTACTTATCAGCCTAACTGCTTGGACGTGCACAACCAATCGCACGCTTCTTCTATCCTTCTGCGTCCCTCCATTGCTCAAACGATAAAGAGGTGGTACAGGAATATCAACCTGTTGTCCATCGCCTACGCCTGTCGGCCTCGGCTTAGGTCCTGACTAACCCTGAGCGGACGAGCCTTCCTCAGGAAACCTTAGGCATTCGGTGGACGGGATTCTCACCCGTCTTTCGCTACTCATACCGGCATTCTCACTTCTAAGCGCTCCACCAGTCCTTCCGGTCTGACTTCACTGCACTTAGAACGCTCCCCTACCACTGATACCATTGGTATCAATTCGCAGCTTCGGTGGTGTATTTAGCCCCGGTACATTTTCGGCGCAGAGTCACTCGACTAGTGAGCTATTACGCACTCTTTAAATGGTGGCTGCTTCTAAGCCAACATCCTAGTTGTCTAAGCAACTCCACATCCTTTTCCACTTAATACACACTTTGGGACCTTAGCTGGCGATCTGGGCTGTTTCCCTCTTGACTACGGATCTTATCACTCGCAGTCTGACTCCTAAGGATAAGTCATTGGCATTCGGAGTTTGACTGAATTCGGTAACCCGATGAGGGCCCCTAGTTCAATCAGTGCTCTACCTCCAAGACTCTTACACTTAAGGCTAGCCCTAAAGCTATTTCGGGGAGAACCAGCTATCTCCAGGTTCGATTGGAATTTCTCCGCTACCCACACCTCATCCCCGCACTTTTCAACGTGCGTGGGTTCGGGCCTCCATTCAGTGTTACCTGAACTTCACCCTGGACATGGGTAGATCACCTGGTTTCGGGTCTACGACCACGTACTAAACGCCCTATTCAGACTCGCTTTCGCTGCGGCTCCGCCTCTTCAACTTAACCTTGCACGGGATCGTAACTCGCCGGTTCATTCTACAAAAGGCACGCCATCACCCATTAACGGGCTCTGACTATTTGTAGGCACACGGTTTCAGGATCTCTTTCACTCCCCTTCCGGGGTGCTTTTCACCTTTCCCTCACGGTACTGGTTCACTATCGATCACTAGGGAGTATTTAGCCTTGGGAGATGGTCCTCCCAGATTCCGACGGAATTTCACGTGTTCCGCCGTACTCAGGATCCACTCTGGAGGGAACGAAGTTTCAACTACAGGGTTGTTACCTTCTTTGACGGGCCTTTCCAGACCTCTTCATTTACTCCGTTCCTTTGTAACTCCGTATAGAGTGTCCTACAACCCCAAGAGGCAAGCCTCTTGGTTTGGGCTATGTTCCGTTTCGCTCGCCGCTACTCAGGAAATCGCATTTGCTTTCTCTTCCTCCAGGTACTTAGATGTTTCAGTTCCCTGGGTCTGTCTTCCATACCCTATGTATTCAGGTAAGGATACCATACCATTACGTATAGTGGGTTTCCCCATTCGGAAATCTTCGGATCAAAGCTTACTTACAGCTCCCCGAAGCATATCGGCGTTAGTCCCGTCCTTCATCGACTCCTAGTGTCAAGGCATCCACCGTGCGCCCTTTCTAACTTAACCAAACTAAAAATTAAAAAATATGAGCTACACTGTTATCTAGTTTTCAAAGAACATACATTTATATATGAGAGATAGTTCTCTCAAAACTGAACAAAACGAAACACGGAAACTTATATTGATGAACAGCGTTCATCAATTCTCCATAGAAAGGAGGTGATCCAGCCGCACCTTCCGATACGGCTACCTTGTTACGACTTC
>NZ_JBHJQP010000322.1:0-2737 GCF_042262625.1 Streptomyces sp. NPDC056347
GCCCGCGTTCGCCGGACGTTGCCTACGTGGCCGGGGGACGCTTCCGGTTTCCGGTGTGCTCCACGACGCTGTCGGGTCCGGGTGAAATCAGGTGTTCGTGTCCGTCGTCGGAGCGGACGCGGTAGGGGGGAGTGCCCCCGGCCCCGAGCACTTCGACGATCTCTGCGACCTTGTCGTGCTGGCCCACGGTCCGGCCGTGGGTGACCAGGCGGTCGCCGGTGCGTGCCTCCATCGGGACTGACCTCCTCCGGGATGGCGGTCCATGTCGACAAGTCTATGTCCCGACCCGGACTTCGCCCGGCGAACGGTGCCGGAAGCGGCGGGCGCGCCCCGCCCACGGGCCGGCGGCGATCCGTACGAGCACCGCGAGCGACCGCGAGCGCCGCCACCGGCCCCGGCGCGGAGGCGCTGCCCGGTCCGGACGCCGGTCCGCGGCCCTGATCGGGAACGCCCGGACGGTACGTGGGGAGGGGGAAACAGGCCAATCGGCCTCGGAGCGGGCGCACGGGGCCCGTTCCGGGACCGTGGCGAACGGACTTGTGACAACCCCTTGACCGACAGGGTGTTCGGATCCACGATCGCCGCCATGACTTCCAGAGTCTCGTTGGTCGCGGCGGCGCGCAGCTCCGGCCTGCTCGCCGAGCGCTTCGACGACGACCGGCCGCTCGACCGCGCCGGTCTGTACGAGATACGGCTTGCCGCGCCCGCCCTCGCCTCCCTGGGCGCCGCCGAGCTGCGCTACTGCTCACCGACCCCGCGCAGCCGTGCCACCGGCGACGCGCTCGGCTTCGCGCCGCTCGTCCAGCCCGCACTGCGCGACTGCGACATGGGCCGGTGGCGGGGCTGCACCCTCGCCGACGTCACGGCGTGCGAGCCGGCGGCGGTCGATGCCTGGCTGGCGGATCCGCGTGCCGCCCCGCACGGCGGCGAGCCGCTGCTCGCCTTCATCACCCGGATCGGGGGCTGGCTGGACACCCGCCCGGTGTGCGACGGCGCCATCGTCGCCGTGGCCGAACCCGCGGTCGTCCGGGCCGCACTGGTCTACGCGCTCAAGGCCCCGCCGTCGACGTACTGGAACGTGGACGTCGGGCCGCTCTCCACGGTCACGCTCACCGGCGGTCCGGGCCGCTGGAGCCTGAGGCTCGAAGCGGGGGCGCGCTGAGCGCGGCAACGGAAACGGGCCGGAAACGGCCTGGCCGGAGCTCGGCCGATGCCGGTTCCGCGGCCGGCCCGCCGCCCCGTCCGGCGGGCCGACGACTGGCCGAAATCCGCCGCGGCGGGGAACCGGCGCCGGTCCGCGGAGTCCGGCGCCCGCCCCGCCCCGGCGGCGGCTGTCGCGAGGGCCGCCCCGGTCGCTCCGCTCAGTCGCTCTGCTCGGTGCCGGTGATCAGGGCGAGGGCCTCGGTGACGGCGGCCTCGACGGTGGGCTTGTCGAGGCCGAGCCCGGTGAGGACGCCCGTACCGTCCTCCTGCTCCAGCAGGGCGAGCAGGATGTGCTCCGTACCGACGTAGTTGTGGCCCATCCGGAGGGCCTCCCGCGCCGTCAGCTCCAGCACCTTGCGGGCCCCGGCGTCGAACGGGGTGAGTGCGGGCAGTTCCCCGTCGGTGGCCGGGGGCAGTGCCTCGGTCGCGGCCTGCCGGACGGCCTCCAGGGTGATGTCCCGGGCCCTGATGAGGGCGGCGGCCAGCCCTTCCGGCTCGCTGAGCAGCCCGAGCACCAGGTGCGCGGTGCCGATCTCGTCGTTGTGCGCCGCGCGGGCCTCGTTCATCGAGGCGACCACGACATTGCGGGCCCGCGGGGTGAAGCGGCCGAACCCCTGGTCGGGGTCGGGGCCGGAGACCTCGCCGGGGTCCTTGGGGACGAACCGCTTCTGGGCCGCCTGCCGGGTCACCCCCATGCTCTTGCCGATCTCCGTCCAGGAGGCGCCCGAGCGCCGGGCCTGGTCCACGAAGTGCCCGATCAGGTGGTCGGCCACGTCACCGAGGTGGTCGGCGGCGATCACCGCGTCGGAGAGCTGGTCGAGGGCGTCGGTGTGGGACTTCTTGATGGCCTCGATCAGGTCGTCGAGGCGCACGGGATGGGTCGGACGCGTGGGATTCTCCATGCGTCAACCTTAGGTTGACACTTGATGAGTGTCAACCTCTGGTTGACATGTGGGGACGGTGGGGCGCGGGGGGCCTTCAGTGCGGTGGCTCGGCGCCGTTGCAGAAGACGCACGCGTCCCAGTACGCGGGCGCGCACAGCACCCGGTGCCG
Organism: Streptomyces sp. NPDC056347; assembly: GCF_042262625.1. Lineage (NCBI taxonomy): Bacteria > Bacillati > Actinomycetota > Actinomycetes > Kitasatosporales > Streptomycetaceae > Streptomyces > Streptomyces sp. NPDC056347. The sequence goes on from NZ_JBHJQP010000322.1 coordinate 2,257, forward strand.
TACGCACGAGGCCATGGCGGCCTCGTCCGGGCCGGGGAAGGTGTCGTCGCGCGGCTCGGCGTCGGCGGGGTCGAACGCCTCGACCATCTCCCGGTACTGCCGCAGGAACCCCTCCGCGTAGGGCGCCTCGTAATCCAGCTCGTCCCACCGGTGCCTGCGCAGGGCCAGGTCCAGCACCCGCAGGACGAAGCCCTTCGCCGCGGCCCGCTCGCCCGGGGAGCGGCCCCAGTCGATCTCCTCCAGGTCGAACCCGACCACACCGCGCCCCACGGCGCTCTGGTCCTGCAGGGTCAGCAGGGTGGCGAAGCGGTACTCCCAGACGCTCTCGGCGAGATCGGACACGGCCAGTACGAGCACGTCGACGAAGACGTCCGTGCTCCCGTTGGACATGGACAGCGTGCGGCCCCCGCCGTGGAATGTGTTCCCCATGGCGACACCGTAACGAGCGGGCCGGGGCCATGGGCCCGGGGATACGACGGAG
>NZ_JBHJQP010000323.1:0-2530 GCF_042262625.1 Streptomyces sp. NPDC056347
GGCCTGGACACCATCGGCCGGGTCAACGCCGCCCCCGCCGCCACCCTCCAGCGCATCCTGGGCGCGGCGCCCGCCCGCCGGCTGCGCGAACTGGCCCGCGGCGTCGACCCGACGCCCGTCACCCCGGCCGCCCCGCATGAGCCTGACCCTGAGGACCATCAGCCGAGAGCAGCATCTGGCGTACATCCAGAACCTGCCCGCGGCGAGTCACATGCAGGTCCCGGCATGGGCGGATGTGAAGGCCGAGTGGCGCTCCGAGAGCCTCGGATGGTTCGACAAGGGCGGACAGCTCGTCGGGGTGGGCCTGGTGCTCTACCGCCAGCTCCCCAAGATCAAGCGGTACCTCGCCTACCTGCCCGAGGGCCCGGTCATCAACTGGTACGCGCCGAACCTCGACGACTGGCTGCGCCCGATGCTGGCGCACCTCAAGCAGCAGGGCGCCTTCTCCGTGAAGATGGGCCCGCCGGTCATCATCCGCCGCTGGGACGCGCCCGCGATCAAGGCCGGCATCCAGGACCCCGAGGTCAAGCGGCTGCGCGACGTCGAAGCCACCCACATCGAGCCGCGCGCCTTCGAGGTGGCGGACCGGCTGCGGAAGATGGGCTGGCAGCAGGGCGAGGACGGCGGTGCCGGATTCGGTGACGTCCAGCCCCGCTACGTCTACCAGGTGCCGCTGGCGAACCGCTCGCTCGAAGACGTCCACAAGGGCTTCAACCAGCTGTGGCGGCGCAACATCAAGAAGGCCGAGAAGGCCGGTGTCGAGGTCGTCCAGGGCGGCTACACCGAGCTCGCCGAGTGGCAGCGGCTGTACGAGATCACGGCCGAGCGCGACCGCTTCCGGCCGCGCCCGCTGAGCTACTTCCAGCGCATGTGGACGGCCCTCAACACCGAGGACCCCAACCGGATGCGGCTCTACTTCGCCCGGCACGAGGGCGAGAACGTCGCGGCCGCGACGATGCTGATCGTCGGCGGGCACGTCTGGTACTCGTACGGCGCCTCCGCGAACCACAAGCGCGAGGTCCGCCCGTCGAACGCGATGCAGTGGCGGATGCTGCGCGACGCGTACGCCATGGGCGCCACCGTCTACGACCTGCGCGGCATCTCCGACTCGCTGGACGAGACCGACCACCTCTTCGGCCTGATCCAGTTCAAGGTCGGCACCGGCGGTCAGGCCGCCGAGTACCTCGGCGAGTGGGACTTCCCGCTCAACAAGCTGCTGCACAAGGCGCTCGACATCTACATGTCGCGCCGCTGACGCGTGTCCGATCCGTGTCCGTACGCGTCCGGGCAGCCGATGCGCCGCCCGTACGCCACTGATACGCCTCCGATCCGCTTCCGCCGACACCTCCCGCCCCGCTGACGAAACCGGCTTCATTGGTTTCAATGGGGCTTCGGCACCACACACCTCCCACTCCGCCGCACCAGAAGGGTTCCGGACCGGCCATGGCGCTCTCCCTCTACGTCGACACCGCGCGCTGGCGGGCGCACCAGAAATCCGTCCTCGACCAGTTCCCCGGTCTCGTCCCGGTCTGCAAGGGCAACGGGTACGGCTTCGGCCACGAGCGGCTGGCCGACGAGGCCATCCGCTTCGGCTCCGACATGCTCGCCGTCGGAACCACCTACGAAGCGGCCCGCATCAAGGACTGGTTCAGCGGCGACCTCCTGGTACTCACCCCGTTCCGCCGGGGCGAGGAGCCAGTGCCGCTGCCCGACCGGGTCGTGCGGTCCGTGTCCTCCGTGGACGGCGTGCACGCCCTGGTGGGCGCCCGGGTCGTCATCGAATGCATGAGCTCGATGAAGCGCCACGGCGTCAAGGAGGAGGAGCTCGGGCAGCTGCACGCCGCCATCGAGGACGTACGGCTCGAAGGCTTCGCCCTGCACCTGCCGCTGGACCGCACGGACGGCTCGGACGCGGTCGAGGAGGTCATCGCCTGGATGGACCGGCTGCGCGCGGCCCGGCTGCCGCTGCACACCATGTTCGTCAGCCATCTGCGCGCCGAGGAGCTGGGGCGGCTCCAGCAGCAGTTCCCGCAGACCCGCTTCCGGGCCCGCATCGGCACCCGCCTCTGGCTGGGCGACCACGAGGCGACGCAGTACCGCGGCTCCGTGCTGGACGTCACGCGCGTGGCCAAGGGCGACCGGTTCGGCTACCGCCAGCAGAAGGCGGCGTCGGACGGCTGGCTGGTGGTCGTCGCGGGCGGTACGTCGCACGGGGTGGGCCTGGAGGCGCCGAAGGCCCTGCACGGCGTGATGCCGCGCGCCAAGGGGGTCGCCCGCGCGGGCCTGGCCACGGTCAACCGCAACCTTTCGCCGTTCGTCTGGGCGGGCAAGCAGCGCTGGTTCGCCGAGCCGCCGCACATGCAGGTGTCGATCCTGTTCGTCCCGGCGGACGCCCAGGAGCCGAAGGTGGGCGACGAGCTGGTGGCCCACCTGCGCCACACGACCACCCAGTTCGACCGCCTCGTCGACCACTGAGCCGTACGGTTCGAGGCGTACGCACCTAAGGCCGGGCCGCCGCTCCGTACGGGGC
>NZ_JBHJQP010000324.1:0-2511 GCF_042262625.1 Streptomyces sp. NPDC056347
AGACTCTCTCGAGTGCCGATTCCCAGTCGAAGTGGGTTTCGCTTTCCAGTTCCTCGCTTTCGCGATTCCCTTTCCGGCGAGTCCGACTCTATCAGGCCTTTTCTCTTTCCTTGACCAGCTCCTGCAGACATGCAGGTGCCGCTTCGTAGTTAGAGTCATTGCTTGAAAATCGCCGCCAGCCCTCGACTTCAAAGTCATGTTGGGGCCAGGCAGGAGTACGACAGTACAGGCCCCTGGTAGTCGAGGCAAATCCCTGCCGGTGTGGCGCTAAGGCCGCGTACCGCCAGGACTCGGGCGGAACCGTGACTTCTTATGACTTACGCTGCTGAACAGCACGTCGTCGCCCACAGACGGTGACGGCGCCCATCAAGCTCCACCCCTGGGAGGCTCCCCATGACCACTGTGACGTCCCCTCTTGCCGGACGGGCGATCGGACTGGCCGCGGTGCCGGATCCGGTCTTCTCCGGCGCGATGGTGGGGCCCGGCACCGCCATCGATCCCGTGCGCGAGCCGTCCGTGGCCGTGTCCCCGGTCGACGGAATCATCGTCTCCCTGCACCCGCACGCGTTCGTCGTCGTGGACGCGGACGGGCACGGGGTGCTCACCCACCTCGGCATCGACACCGTTCAGCTCAACGGCGAGGGTTTCGAGCTGCTCGTGAACAAGGGGGACACCGTCACTCGCGGTCAGGGCATCGTGCGCTGGAACCCGGCAGGCGTCGAAGAGGCCGGCAAGTCACCGGTGTGCCCGGTCGTCGCGCTGGAGGCCACCGCCGATTCCCTTTCCGATGTGCGCGAGGACGGTGACGTGAAGGTCGGCGACTCCTTGTTCGGCTGGCAGTGACGAGCCCGGCCCGATGACGGCCGACTGGATATCCACCGCGGGGGCACGGACCGCCGCACGACCGGAGACGGGTGACATGGAGACAACGCTGCGAGGCGTCGGTGTGAGCCACGGGGTGGCGATCGGCGAGGTGCGTCACATGGGGACGGCGGTGCTCGAACCGCCGGCCAAGCAGATTCCCGCAGAGGAGGCCGAGCGCGAACAGGGGCGTGCCCGGCAGGCCGTCGAAGCCGTGGCGGCCGATCTGATCGCGCGCGGGAATCTGGCCGGGGGCGAGGCCCAGCACGTGCTGGAGGCCCAGGCCATGATGGCGCAGGATCCCGAGCTGATCGCCGACGTGGAGCGCCGTATCGCGGTCGGCAGCACCGCCGAGCGCGGTGTCTACGACGCGTTCGCCTCGTACCGGGCGCTGCTCGCCAACGCCGGGGAGTACCTGGCGGGGCGTGTCGCCGACCTCGACGACGTACGCAACCGGATCGTGGCCCGGCTGCTCGGGGTGCCGATGCCCGGGGTGCCGGACAGTGACGAGCCCTATGTGCTGATCGCCCGCGACCTGGCGCCCGCGGACACGGCGCTGCTCGACCCCGCCCTGGTGCTCGGCTTCGTAACCGAGGAGGGCGGGCCGACCAGCCACAGCGCGATTCTCGCCCGGGCCCTCGGGGTGCCCGCCGTCGTGGCGCTCCCCGGTGCCGGTGAGCTCGCCGAGGGCACGGTCGTGGCCGTGGACGGCAGTACCGGGGAGATCTTCGTCGAGCCGAGCGCCGAGAAGCGTGCGGAGATGGAGAGCGCCGCCGCGGCGCGCAGGGCCGCGCTGTCGGCCACATCCGGTCCGGGCGCGACCTCCGACGGCCACAAGGTGCCGCTGCTCGCCAACGTCGGCGGGCCGGGGGACGTACCGGCGGCGGTCGAGGCCGGTGCGGAGGGCGTGGGGCTGTTCCGTACCGAGTTCCTGTTCCTGGACGACAGCGAGCGGGCGCCGTCCGAGGAGAAGCAGGTCGCCGCGTACCGGGCGGTGCTGGAGGCCTTCCCCGAGGGGCGGGTCGTCGTGCGGGTGCTGGATGCCGGGGCCGACAAGCCGCTGGACTTCCTGACCCCCGCGGACGAGCCGAACCCGGCGCTGGGTGTGCGCGGGCTGCGGAGTCTGCTGGACCACCCGGAGGTGCTGCGTACCCAGCTGACCGCGCTGTCGAAGGCGGCCGAGGGGCTGCCCGTGCACCTCGAGGTCATGGCGCCGATGGTGGCGGACCGGGCGGATGCCAAGGCCTTCGCCGACGCGTGCCGCGAGGCCGGTCTCCAGGCCAAGTTCGGTGCGATGGTGGAGATTCCGTCCGCCGCGCTGCGGGCGCGTTCGATCCTGCGGGAGGTGGAGTTCCTCTCGCTGGGCACCAACGACCTGGCGCAGTACACCTTCGCCGCCGACCGGCAGGTCGGTGCCGTGTCGCGGTTGCAGGACCCCTGGCAGCCCGCGCTGCTCGATCTGGTCGCACTGTCGGCGGAGGCCGCCGCGGCCGAGGGCAGGAGCTGCGGTGTCTGTGGTGAGGCCGCCTCCGATCCGCTGCTGGCCTGTGTCCTGACCGGGCTGGGTGTGACGTCGCTGTCGATGGGGGCCGCCTCCATTCCCTACGTGCGCGCCACGCTGGCGAAGTACACGCTCGCGCAGTGCGAGCG
>NZ_JBHJQP010000325.1:0-2484 GCF_042262625.1 Streptomyces sp. NPDC056347
GCCCCACGGCGGGCCGGGCGCGCGCGTCGCCTCACATGGTGTTGACGATGAGACCGATGTGGGTGAAGTAGTTCAGTCCGCCGAAGAGCAGGAAGGCGATCCCGGCGATCCCCCAGACCACGCCGATGACCGAGGCCGTCCACCCCCTGGGCCGTCGCAGCGCGAACGGGAGGAGGAGGGCGCCGATGCCGACCAGGACGTACAGCCCGGACATGAAGCTCGCCTCCAGCATCGGCCACTTCGCGAACTCCCCGGAGATGGGCTCCTCCGGCGGGGCGGCGAAGAGGGTGTACTTCCAGCCCGCCGCGGCGATCCCGAAGCAGGCGAGGCCCATGCCGAAGACGAACAGGGAGATGGGGCCGGCGACCCGGGCCGTGCGGACGACCCGGTCGTCACCGAGGAGTTCGGTGCCGCGCCTCCATAGATAGAAGGAGGCGGTGAGCAGGAAGACGCCGAAGGCCAGGGCCGGTTCACCGAAGATGACGTTGTCGAACGGGAAGCCCTGCCCGGCGAGCGGCCAGGTCAGGGTCATGTGCAGGCCGGTGGTGACGAGGGTGAAGCCGAGCGCGGCGAACGCGAGCGCCCAGCCCTCGTACGAGATCTCCGCCCTGGGGGCGAGCAGCCGGTACCCCAGTGCCACCACGAGCAGCAGCCCGGCGCCGGCGGCCACCGACATGATCGTGTTGTAGGTCGGCATCCTGGCCCAGTCGATCTTCAGACCGGACGCGGCGAGCGGCATCATGACGTGCTGGATCATGCGCGGAGCGTAGTTCTCCGCCGGGGCCTTTTGAGGGATTTGACCAGATTTTCCCGCTCTACGGTCGTGTCGCCTCCTGCTCCGGGACCGGAACGGCGCCGCGCGGGTACGGGGATTCCCCGGGCAGCAGCGCGCCCGCTTCGTCGAGGCGTCCGGCGCGCACCAGCCCGTGGATCCGCCGGGCCAGCGGGGTGACGTCGCGGATCGACACCGTCCACTCGTCGGCGTACCGCCGGGACGCCTCGCCGGAGAGGCCGAGCTGGAGGGAGCGGTGCGGCAGCCGGTTCAGACGCAGATCGCGCTCGGGGTCCCACTGGACGCGGGCCGGCGCACCGCGCAGGCTCCGCTGCCAGGTGGCCCGGTCCGGGTGAACTCCCCTGACGTAGTGCGAGAGTTCGGCGTTGGCCAGGGCCCAGTCGAAGCCCTCGCGGGCGATCTCGACGGCCAGCACCGTCTCCTGGCCCTCCTTCGTGCCCCAGCCGCAGCGGTACATCATCCACAGGAAGCTCGGCTTGATCCAGGTCATCCGGTCCCGCTTCCACTCCGCGGGGAAGCGGCCGTCCCGCGCTGCGGGGAGACCGAGGCCGGGGCGGTAGGCCTGGTACACGGTGACGGTGGTGTCGGTGTGCCGGGCGCGGATCTCGTACTGCGGAACGGTGGGGGAGGTCGGGGAGGTCGGGAAGATCATGACCTCATCAGAGCAGCGGGACGGCGGGGGCGGCGAACGGTTTACCGCGTGACGAATGGCCGTCCACCGGGCCTGTCATGCGCGGGACCTGACATTCGTCATACGGAGTCCGGTACACGCGGCTCTGCCGGGCACCGGGGCCCGGGGGCCAGTCTGTACGTATCGAGAGCGGGGCCGCCGAGGAGCCCGCCGCTACGGAGGAGGACCCCCTCATGAGCAGCCCGGCCGCCACCCTCGCCGCCCCCGCCCCCGCCCCCTTCGCCGCACCGGCCCCGGCCGTCGGGGCGCCCTCGCGGGGCCGGGCGGTGCTGAACGGGCTGCTTCCGCTGCTCGTGGACGTCGGCGTGCCGCTCGCCTCGTACTACGTGCTGAGGGCGGCGGGGCTGGGCCTCTTCGCCGCGCTGGCCTGGAGCAGCGCCCTGCCGGCCGTGCGCACCGTGTGGGGCGTGCTGCGCGAGCGGCGGCTCAACGGGCTGGCGGCGCTGATCGTGACGGTGAACGCGGTGAGCCTGGTGACGAGTCTGCTGACCGGCGATCCGCGGCTGATGCTCGCCAAGGACAGCGGGGTGAGCAGCCTGATCGGGCTCGTCGTCCTGGTGACGGCGCTCAAGGGGCAGCCGATGATGACCGCCGGGGTGCGGCCCTGGCTGGTGAAGGGCAACCCGGCCAGGGACGCCGCCTGGCAGCGGCTCGCGGGCGGTTCGGCGGCGGCTTCGGCGGCCTTCCGGCGGGCGGAGAACCGGTTCTCGGTGGTGTGGGGTGCGGCGCTGCTGGGCGAGTGCGTGGTGCGGGTGGTGGGCGCGTACACGCTGCCGGTGGAGACGATGGTGTGGCTCGGCACGGTGGTCATGGTGGTGACGATGGTGGGCGCGTTCCTGGTGTCGGGCCGGCTGGGCGCGGTCCCGATGGAGCACATGATCACCGAGGAGGACGCCGCCTTCGGCGCCGGGCGCTGACCGGCACACGGGGCGGAGCGGTCCGCGGGACACGGGGGTGCCGGCGGGCAGCGGAAAGGGCCGGAGGGGAGCTGGTCCAGCTC
>NZ_JBHJQP010000326.1:0-2393 GCF_042262625.1 Streptomyces sp. NPDC056347
ATCGCGTCGTACTGCGCCTTGGGCCAGGGGTCCTTGCCGTCGCCGAGGTTCTCGCATTCCCAGCCGTAGAACCGGGCGTTGCCGTCGACCCCGTTGGCATTGCCCTTCGTGGGCGGGGTCGGGCGGGTGCCGTACGACTCCGCTATCACCTGATTCAGGACCTTCGGGTCACCGCCCCCGGCGTGATTGGCGCGACCCCAGCCGACCATGTGCACCCGGCCGTCCTTCGCGATCATTCCGTGGCACAGCGGGCCGGGCAGGTCGGGGTAGCCGTCGCGGACGATGCGGACCGTGTCGGCGGTGCCCTTGGTCACGGTGTGGTGCACGATCGATCCGTTGACCGGCCCCCAAGGCCCCTTCGAATTGCGGTTGTGCGTACGCCAGTTCCCGACCTCGACCACGCGCACGCCCTCGGCGCGCAGCGCCTTGAGGACGGCAGCGGCGGACAGAGGAGTTGCCATTCGTCTTCCTTTCAGCCCGAGGTGTACGAGCGATGCCGCCGAGCGACTCGCCCGTCTCCACCCGGAGGAACGCACCATGCCGATCGTCACCGCTCGCGCGGAGCCGAACCGGGCCGTGGTGACATGTGGTTCGTACGAGTTCCATACCCCCGCCTTCACCGCCGGACTCGGCCAGGAGGCCCGCAGTGCGGACGACCGCCGGTCATCCGCCCGGCGAGCACGGCCGGTTCACCGGACCCGGGCGCGCAGGCCCCGACCAGAACCGGCGGAACGTACCCTACGCAGCCCCTCGCCCGAGCACGGACGAAACGGCTCCCGTGCCACCGGTACGAGTGGCCGCGATGCCCGGCCCGGCGGTAAAACCTGAGGCAGCGGGCACGGAGCCCGGCCTATCGTGAACCGCTGCCGTCCGCACCCGGGCGGCCCGACGGGAGAGGCGGCGGAGTGCCGGACGCGTACAGGATCATGCTGGATGCCGAACTGGCCAAGGCGTTCGACGTGTGGTCCGGATACCTGGACGCCGATACGCGGGAGGACCCCGCCGTCCGCGAACGGCTGTGCTCCGCACTGGAGTCGGCCCGCGAGGCGGCCGCCGCCGGCGACCGGGAGTCCGCCCGCACCAAAGTGGCGGAGATGTACGAGGAGGCCGAAGAGGCCGGCCTCCGCTGGGCTCCCGTCGAGCCGAGGCCCGGTGAGGCGGACAGGCAGGCGCGCGACTACGCCAAGGACCGGCTGCGCGGGACCATGTCCGTACACCGGCGCGAGCGGCTCGGCAGCATCGCGATCTACCTGAGCGTCGCCACCCGCCGCCTCCTGGCTCTCCCCGGCCTCGACCCCGCCACCCGCGAGGACATCGTCTACATCACCGCCCGCGCCGCCATGGCCCTCGACCTCGACCACCCGGTGGCGGCGCGGCGCGAGCTCGAACGCCTGGAGGCCGTCGAGCGACGCCACGGGCTGCGGGACTGAGCGTCACACGGGAACGGGAAGGCTGGGAGACTCTCCGTATGCCGATTATTGAAGTTTCGCCCGAAGTGTCCCTCGCCTATGAGACGTTCGGTGATCCGTCCGACCCGCCGGTCCTGCTCGTGATGGGCCTCGGCGGGCAGATGATCGCCTGGCACGAGGACTTCTGCCGAGCGCTCGCGGATCGCGGGCGCCATGTGATCCGTTACGACAACCGCGACTGCGGTCTGTCCACCCGATTCGACGACCGCCCTGTCGACATGGCCCGGTTCGTCGAGACGGTCAGTTCGGGGGACATCCGGGCCGCCCTCGCCATGGCGCCCTACTCCGCCCAGGACATGGCCGATGACGGCCTTGCCCTGCTCACCGCGCTCGGCATCGAGCGGGCCCATGTGGTCGGGACGTCGATGGGCGGAATGCTCGCCCAGCTGATGGCCATCGGACGGCCGGAGCGGGTCTGGACGCTCACGTCGATGATGTCCACGACCGGCGAGCCCGAGTACGGCCGCTCCAGCCCCGAGGCCCAGGCGGCGCTCCTCACCCCGAAGCCCGCGGACCGCGAGGGATACATCGCGGCGGCCGAGCGGGACCTGCTGTGGTCCTCCCGGCGCTACGGCGACCCGGCACTCCTGCGCGAACTGGCGGCCAGGAGCTACGACCGCGCCTACCACCCGGCCGGAATGGCGCGGCAGCTCGCGGCGATGACACTCAGCGGCCCGCGCACCGAGGGCCTGCGCGGACTCGAGGTGCCGACCCTGGTGATCCACGGTCTGGACGACGTCCTGGTCTCGCCCAGCGGCGGGGAGCGTACGGCCGAACTGGTGCCGGGGGCGGAGCTCCTGCTCCTCGCGGACATGGGGCACGACCGGCCGCGCCCGCTCTGGCCCCGGATCATCGACGCCCTGGCCGCGCACACCCGCCCGCGTGGCTGAACGCGGACGGCGCCCCGCCCGTTCCGAGGGGAAC
>NZ_JBHJQP010000327.1:0-2375 GCF_042262625.1 Streptomyces sp. NPDC056347
AGACCCGAAGCGGAGTGATCTAGCCATGGGCAGGTTGAAGCGGAGGTAAGACTTCGTGGAGGACCGAACCCACCAGGGTTGAAAACCTGGGGGATGACCTGTGGTTAGGGGTGAAAGGCCAATCAAACTCCGTGATAGCTGGTTCTCCCCGAAATGCATTTAGGTGCAGCGTCGTGTGTTTCTTGCCGGAGGTAGAGCACTGGATAGGCGATGGGCCCTACCGGGTTACTGACCTTAGCCAAACTCCGAATGCCGGTAAGTGAGAGCGCGGCAGTGAGACTGTGGGGGATAAGCTCCATGGTCGAGAGGGAAACAGCCCAGAGCATCGACTAAGGCCCCTAAGCGTACGCTAAGTGGGAAAGGATGTGGAGTCGCAGAGACAACCAGGAGGTTGGCTTAGAAGCAGCCACCCTTGAAAGAGTGCGTAATAGCTCACTGGTCAAGTGATTCCGCGCCGACAATGTAGCGGGGCTCAAGCGTACCGCCGAAGTCGTGTCATTCGTACATGTATCCCCAACGGGAGTACGGATGGGTAGGGGAGCGTCGTGTGCCGGGTGAAGCAGCCGCGGAAGCGAGTTGTGGACGGTTCACGAGTGAGAATGCAGGCATGAGTAGCGATACACACGTGAGAAACGTGTGCGCCGATTGACTAAGGGTTCCTGGGTCAAGCTGATCTGCCCAGGGTAAGTCGGGACCTAAGGCGAGGCCGACAGGCGTAGTCGATGGACAACCGGTTGATATTCCGGTACCCGCTTTGAAACGCCCAATACTGAATCAGGCGATGCTAAGTCCGTGAAGCCGGCCCGATCTCTTCGGAGTTGAGGGTAGTGGTGGAGCCGATGAACCAGACTTGTAGTAGGTAAGCGATGGGGTGACGCAGGAAGGTAGTCCAGCCCGGGCGGTGGTTGTCCCGGGGTAAGGGTGTAGGCCGTGTGGTAGGCAAATCCGTCACACGTTAAGGCTGAGACCTGATGCCGAGCCGATTGTGGTGAAGTGGATGATCCTATGCTGTCGAGAAAAGCCTCTAGCGAGTTTCATGGCGGCCCGTACCCTAAACCGACTCAGGTGGTCAGGTAGAGAATACCGAGGCGTTCGGGTGAACTATGGTTAAGGAACTCGGCAAAATGCCCCCGTAACTTCGGGAGAAGGGGGGCCACGCCTGGTGATCCAATTTACTTGGTGAGCTGGGGGTGGCCGCAGAGACCAGCGAGAAGCGACTGTTTACTAAAAACACAGGTCCGTGCGAAGCCGTAAGGCGATGTATACGGACTGACGCCTGCCCGGTGCTGGAACGTTAAGGGGACCGGTTAGCTGACTTTCGGGTTGGCGAAGCTGAGAACTTAAGCGCCAGTAAACGGCGGTGGTAACTATAACCATCCTAAGGTAGCGAAATTCCTTGTCGGGTAAGTTCCGACCTGCACGAATGGCGTAACGACTTCTCGACTGTCTCAACCATAGGCCCGGTGAAATTGCACTACGAGTAAAGATGCTCGTTTCGCGCAGCAGGACGGAAAGACCCCGGGACCTTTACTACAGTTTGATATTGGTGTTCGGTTCGGCTTGTGTAGGATAGGTGGGAGACTTTGAAGCAGCCACGCCAGTGGTTGTGGAGTCGCCGTTGAAATACCACTCTGGTCGTGCTGGATGTCTAACCTGGGTCCGTGATCCGGATCAGGGACAGTGTCTGATGGGTAGTTTAACTGGGGCGGTTGCCTCCTAAAGAGTAACGGAGGCGCCCAAAGGTTCCCTCAGCCTGGTTGGCAATCAGGTGTTGAGTGTAAGTGCACAAGGGAGCTTGACTGTGAGACCGACGGGTCGAGCAGGGACGAAAGTCGGGACTAGTGATCCGGCAGTGGCTTGTGGAAGCGCTGTCGCTCAACGGATAAAAGGTACCCCGGGGATAACAGGCTGATCTTCCCCAAGAGTCCATATCGACGGGATGGTTTGGCACCTCGATGTCGGCTCGTCGCATCCTGGGGCTGGAGTCGGTCCCAAGGGTTGGGCTGTTCGCCCATTAAAGCGGTACGCGAGCTGGGTTTAGAACGTCGTGAGACAGTTCGGTCCCTATCCGCTGTGCGCGTAGGAATATTGAGAAGGGCTGTCCCTAGTACGAGAGGACCGGGACGGACGAACCTCTGGTGTGCCAGTTGTTCTGCCAAGGGCATGGCTGGTTGGCTACGTTCGGGAGGGATAACCGCTGAAAGCATCTAAGCGGGAAGCCTGCTTCGAGATGAGTATTCCCACCAACTTGATTGGTTAAGGCTCCCAGTAGACGACTGGGTTGATAGGCCAGATGTGGAAGCCCGGTGACGGGTGGAGCTGACTGGTACTAATAGGCCGAGGGCTTGTCCTCAGTTGCTCGCGTCCACTGTGTT
>NZ_JBHJQP010000328.1:0-2190 GCF_042262625.1 Streptomyces sp. NPDC056347
GTGCGGACCGGCCCCTTCACCATGGCGTCGGGTGTCTCAGTACACCGGCTTCTCGGGCTCGATCTGGTTGACCCAGCCGATCACGCCGCCGCCCACGTGCACCGCGTCGGCGAAGCCCGCCGACTTGAGGACCGCGAGGACCTCGGCGCTGCGGACGCCCGTCTTGCAGTGCAGGACGATGCGCCTGTCCTGCGGCAGGTCCTGGAGGGCGCTGCCCATCAGGAACTCGTTCTTCGGGATCAGCTTGGCGCCCGGGATCGAGACGATCTCGTACTCGTTCGGCTCGCGGACGTCGATGATCTCGATCTTCTCGTCCGCGTCGATCCACTCCTTGAGCTGCTTGGGAGTGATCGTGGAACCGGCCGCCGCCTCCTGGGCCTCCTCGGACACGACACCGCAGAAGGCCTCGTAGTCGATGAGCTCGGTGACGGTGGGGTTCTCGCCGCAGACCGCGCAGTCGGGGTCCTTGCGGACCTTGACCTGGCGGTACTGCATCTCCAGGGCGTCGTAGATCATCAGTCGGCCGACCAGCGGGTCACCGATTCCGGCGAGCAGCTTGATGGCCTCGGTGACCTGGATGGAGCCGACGGAGGCGCACAGCACCCCGAGCACGCCGCCCTCGGCGCAGGACGGGACCATGCCCGGCGGCGGCGGCTCCGGGTAGAGGCAGCGGTAGCAGGGGCCGTGCTCGGACCAGAAGACGGACGCCTGGCCGTCGAACCGGTAGATCGAACCCCAGATGTACGGCTTGTTCAGCAGCACGGCCGCGTCGTTGACCAGGTAGCGGGTGGCGAAGTTGTCCGTGCCGTCCACGATCAGGTCGTACTGGGCGAAGATGTCCATCACATTGTCGGCCTCGAGCCGCTCCTCGTGAAGGATCACGTTCACGTACGGGTTGATGCCCAGCACCGAGTCCTTGGCGGACTCGGCCTTGGAGCGCCCGATGTCGGACTGACTGTGGATGATCTGGCGCTGCAGGTTCGACTCGTCGACCTCGTCGAACTCCACGATGCCGAGCGTGCCGACACCGGCCGCGGCCAGGTACATCAGGGCCGGCGAGCCGAGACCGCCGGCGCCGACACAGAGCACCTTCGCGTTCTTCAGCCGCTTCTGTCCGTCCATCCCGACATCCGGGATGATCAGGTGGCGGGAGTACCTGCGGACCTCGTCGACGGTGAGCTCGGCGGCGGGCTCGACCAGGGGTGGCAGCGACACAGGAACCTCAACAATGCAGGTGGTCGGTTTCTACGTACTTCGACTGCGTACGGTTGTTCTTCCCGTAACACTGCCACGCCCCTTCTCATTCCGAGATACCAGGTCCGATCCGCGAGACGATTTCGTCCCAGTACCTGGGCAGCGTCGTGAATGGGTCGTTCTGTCCGCGTCGGCCGTCCCGATCCGTGAAAAAGATCGTGCCCGCGCCCTGCCAGCGGGCGACCCGCATCGCCTCGTCCAGGTGGGTGCGCGGGACGCCGTGGACGAAGTGAGCGAACCGCTCCGGCGGGTAGGAGGCGGTCCACTCCGCCACCTGGGACCAGCGGTAGTCGGTCCACGCCCCGTTGAAGGTGACCAGTTGGTCGGCGGCCTCGGCGTAGCCGGGGTACGGATGGGTGCCCACCCCCAGGACCAGCGGCCCGCTCCCCTTCCCGTACGGGCGGCCGCCGTGCTCCAGGAACGTCGCCAGGGTGCTGGTGAGCCGGCGCACCACCGGGAGGTGGCCGCGCTCGGCCGGGCAGCGGTCGAGGTAGAAGCCGTCGACGCGGTACCAGTCGAGGAAGCACTGCGCGTCGGCGATCAGCTCGGCGAACAGGCGGCTGCCGTACGCCAGGTCGAGGTGGCCTAACAGCTGTCCGCCGCCCGCCCGCGGCTTCCACGGGCCCTGGCCGTGCCCGGGCCGCCCGTGCACGTGGCGGAGCCGTTCCACGACCTCCAGGCAGTGCGGGTCGGGGCGGGCGCCGGGGCCGTTGTCGATGTTGAGGACGGCCCAGTGCAGCGGGGTGCCCGGGCGGGCCAGCTCGGCCCACTCGGTCGGTGCGAGCAGCGGATGGGCGTACCCGGGGACGCCGAAACCGAGCCGTCCGGCACCCCCCCGCCCGCGAGCGGGGGCGGGGGGGGTGAGATGAGGCCCCCCCCCACCCAACACAAGTAACCCAGGGGCAACACCACAAAATTATAATATAAAAAAAAAAA
>NZ_JBHJQP010000329.1:0-1811 GCF_042262625.1 Streptomyces sp. NPDC056347
CGGGAGGACCGGGCCCCTTCCGCATGTCCGGCGTCTGCCGGAGCTCAGTCCTTCGCGAGGACGAAGGAGGCGCGCTGCACCGGCTCGCCCGGCGCCTTCGCCTCGACCAGATACGTACCGGGCCCCGCCGTGCCCGGCGCGGGCGTCGCGCAGCGCGGGGAGCTCTTGTGGCGGTCCCACTCCACGGCGTGGACGACGGTGCCGCCCGCCGGGACCTTCAGCAGCAGGGGCGCCGCGGCGCGCGGGCAGTCCTTGGAGGACCAGACCTGGCTGTCGTCGCCCCCGGCCTCGGTGACGGTGAGCACCGCGGCCTTCGGGCCGAGGTCGGTCTTGCAGGTGGTGGCCGAGGTGTTCCTGACGGTCAGCCGGAACTTCGGCTTCACGCCGGGGGCGTAGCTGTTCTCGGTGCCCAGGCTCAGCCGGAGCGCCTCGGCGGTGCAGTCGGGGAGCGGGGAGGAGGCCGGGACCTGCTCGGCCGCCGCGCCCCCGGAGCCCGAACCGGATCCCGAGCCGCCCGCGTCGCCGGCCTCGGTGTCCGCGCCGCCCCCGGCGTCCGTACCGCCGCCGCCGGAGCCCGCGCCGCTGGAACCCGCGCCCGTGGCGCCGCCGTTGCCACCGCCGCCGTCGGCGGGGTCGTCCGGCTCGTCGCGCCCGCCGGGCTGTCCGCTGATGGCCGGGCCGCTGCCGCCGGGGCCCGGGGTGATCTCGCTCGCGGGGCCCGAACCGGCGGGCCGGGCATCGCTCTTGGCGCTCTTGTCCCCGCCCGAGGTCACGGCCCAGAAGATCAGCACCGCGATCAGCGCGACGAGCGACACCGCTACGGCCCTCCGTCGCCAGTAGATGCTGGAGGGAAGCGGACCGATCGGATTACGCAGAGATCCCACGACCCGAACTCTACGAGAGATCGGCGCCGTCTCCTGCCTCACCCACCGCTCGGAGCACCAAGTTTTACGGATCATCATCCCGGAGAGGCCCCGACGAGGGCCCAGGAGAGCCCGCGAAGGGCCCCGAGAACCCGCGCGGACCCGAAGGCCCCGGACCATCCCGAAGACCCCGAGGATCGCGCACCGGGCCCGTACCGCCGTCGAGTTGAACGACGGGCGGCTCCTGAATGAACTTCGGATTTCATTCACTACCCTCTGTCACATGGATAGTTCAGTTACCGCCCCGCTCTACCGGGACATCACCGACTTTGCGCATGACATGCCGTCATGGGTGCAGCATCTGGCCGAGATATGGACGGAGCTGGGTCTCCTGCTCTTCGGCCTCCTGTTCGTCACCGGGTGGTGGCGGGCCCGCAACCGGGACGACCGCGCCCTGGCCCTGGCGGTGCTGGCGCCGGTGGCGACGGCCTTCGGCTACGTGGTCAGCGAGGTGCTCAAGTCGGCGATCACCGAGGAGCGACCCTGCCGGGCGGTCGCCGGGGCCGCGGCCTCGCTGGTGACCTGCCCGCCGAACGGCGACTGGTCCTTCCCCAGCAACCACTCCGCGATCGCGGGCGCGGCGGCGGTCGCCGTGGCGCTCGTCCGGCCGGTACTGGCCTGGCTGACCGTGCCGATGGCTCTGCTGATGGCGTTCTCCCGGGTCTTCGTCGGCGTGCACTACCCGCACGACGTCGCGGTCGGCCTGCTGCTGGGCGCCCTGGTCTCGGCCCTGGCGGTCCTCGCGCTGCGCCGCCCCGCGCAGTCGCTGGCCCGGACGGTACGGAGCAGCGGGGCGCCGATAGCGGCCTGGGCCTCCGGACCGGGCACGGCGCCCGGACGTTCCCGGCGCCGGCACGGCTGAGGCCCAAAGCCGCCCCGGCCGTGCCG
>NZ_JBHJQP010000330.1:0-1772 GCF_042262625.1 Streptomyces sp. NPDC056347
GTGTGCGGGGACCCGGTCCGGGCCTCAGCCCGTCGTGCCGGCCGGTTGGGGCCCGGTGACACGACCGGCGCTCAGCTCGATGTGCCTGCCGGTGAACCGGCCACGCATACGGCGGTCGTGGGTGACGATGACGACGGCACCCGAGAACGCGGCCAGCGCTCCTTCCAGTTCCTCGACCAGGGCCGGGGAGAGATGGTTGGTGGGCTCGTCCAGAAGGAGCAGATCGGCGGGTTCGCCGACCAGCCGGGCCAGTTCGAGCCGACGCCGCTGCCCGTACGACAGCTCCCCCACTCTCAGCCGCAGATCGTCCGGGGCGAACAGGCCGAGTGCCAGCAGTTGTTCGGTGTGCTCCCCCAGATCGCCGACGCGCCCCCGTGCGAAGGCCTGCGGCACCGTCAGGCCCGGCGGCCACCTCGTTTCCTCCTGTCTCAGATGGCCGACCCGGCCGCGCGTCCGCACCGTCCCTTCGTCGGGAGCCAGCTCGCCCGCCAGCACCCGCATCAGTGTGGTCTTGCCCGCGCCGTTGGGACCGGTGACCAGCAGACGCTCCGCGCCGGCGATCCGCAGTCCCGGCAGGTGCAGCCGGTCCCCGACCCTGATGCCGTCGAGTTCCGCCGCGGGCTGCTCCGTCCGGCCGTCGGCGACGGCCATCCGGCCGGTGAACACCAGCGGTTCGGGCGGCGGCGCGACGGGGTGCGCGGTCAGCCGCTCCACGCGTTCCTTCGCGTTGCGGACGCGGACCATCGCCCCGTGGGCGCGACCGCGGCTCCGGAAGCCCCCGTGGCCGAACACCGCGAGGGGCAGCTTGCGCGGGACCGAATCCAGCCGGGCGGCGTTGGAGGCAGCCAGTTGCTCGTTGCGGGCCAGCTCCGCGCGCCAGTCGGTGTACAGCCGCAGACGGCGGCGCCGTTCGGCGGCCTTGGCGGCCCGGAAGCCGTCGTAGCCGTTCCCGTACCGGGTCACCCTCCCTTCGTCGACCTCGAGGATCGTGGTGGCGACCCGTTCCAGGAACACCCGGTCGTGGGTGACCGCGAGCACAGTGCCGCGGTGTGCCCGCAGGTGGTCCTCCAGGCGGCGCAGCGCCCGGTCGTCCAGGTCGTTGGTCGGTTCGTCCAGCAGCAGCAGCTCCGGCCGGGACGCCAGTGTCGTGGCCAGCGCCAGCCGGGACCGCTCGCCGCCGGAGAGGGTACCCAGGGTTCTGTCCCTGGCCAGTCCCGGCAGGCCGAGCTCGTGCAGCGCGACGTCCACCCGGGCGTCGGCCCCGTACCCGCCGCGCGCCTCGTAGCGGGAGACCAGACGGGCGTAGTCGTCCAGTGCGGCACCGAGCCGTGCCCCGGACAGGCCCGCCAGCCCGGTCTCGGCCTGCCGGATCCGTGTCTCCAGGTCGCGCAGACCGGCCAGGGCCGCCTCGACCACATCCTGTACACGGGCCTCGGGCGGCAGGTCCGGTGACTGGGCGAGGTAGCCGGCGCCGCCGGGTGCGGTCACGGTCAGCTCGCCGTTGTCGGGCCGGTCGCGTCCGGCGATCAGCCGGAGCAGTGTGGACTTTCCCGCACCGTTGTCGCCGATGATGCCGACCTTCTCGCCGGGTCTGACGGCGAAGGACACATCGTCGAGCACGATGTGGTCGTCGTAGCGACGGGTGACGTTCTGGAGTGAGAGTTGTGCAACGGTCATGGGACAGCCCCTGTTCTCGGCCGGGCCGATCGGCATGGTCGGTTGGACGTGTCCGCGTACGCCCGGGGAAGCCCCGCGCGGCCTGTCGGGCAGGC
>NZ_JBHJQP010000331.1:0-1714 GCF_042262625.1 Streptomyces sp. NPDC056347
GACGGGCCGTACCGCGCGGGCCCGGACGCACGAAGGCCGCGTACCGCCGGTGCTCGGGCGGTACGCGGCCGGGTGTCGGCCCGTCGTACGGGTCAGGCGCCCATCATGTGCACGCCGCCGTCGACGTGGATGATCTCACCGGTGGTCTTCGGGAAGAAGTCCGAGAGCAGCGCGACGACGGCGCGGCCCGCGGGCTCCGGGTCCGACATGTCCCAGGCCAGCGGGGAGCGGGTGTCCCACACCTTGGCCAGGTCGGTGAAGCCCGGGATGGACTTCGCGGCCATCGAGCCGAGCGGCCCGGCCGAGACCAGGTTGCAGCGGATGTCGTCCTTGCCGAGGTCACGGGCGAGGTAGCGGGAGGTGGCCTCCAGCGCGGCCTTGGCCGGGCCCATCCAGTCGTACTGCGGCCAGGCGAACTGCGCGTCGAAGGTGAGGCCGACGATCGAGCCGCCGTCGTTCATCAGCGGCTTGCAGGCCATGGCCAGCGACTTCAGCGAGAACGCCGAGACGTGCATCGCGGTGGCGACGGACTCGAACGGGGTGTTCAGGAAGTTGCCGCCGAGCGCGTCCTGCGGCGCGAAGCCGATGGAGTGGACGGCACCGTCGAGGGAGCCGAGCTCCGCCTCGACCAGACCGGCGAGCCGGTCCAGGTGCTCGGTGTTGGTCACGTCCAGTTCGAGGACCTTGGCCGGCTTCGGCAGCTTCCGGGCGACGCGCTCGGTCAGCGTGGGCCGGGGGAAGGCGGTCAGGATGACCTCGGCGCCCTGCTCCTGGGCCACCTTGGCAGTGTGGAACGCGATGGACGACTCCATCAGCACACCGGTGATGAGGATGCGCTTGCCGTCGAGAATTCCGCTCATGGTGATCAGTGACCCATGCCCAATCCGCCGTCAACCGGGATGACGGCTCCAGTGATGTACGACGCGTCGTCGGAGGCGAGGAAGCGCACCGCGGCGGCGATCTCCTCGGGCTGCGCGTAGCGGCCGAGCGGCACCTGGGACACGATGCCCTTGCGCTGCTCCTCGGTGAGCACCTGGGTCATGTCGGTGTCGACAAAGCCGGGCGCGACGACGTTGAAAGTGATGTTCCGCGAGCCGAGCTCGCGGGCCAGCGAACGGGCGAAGCCGACCAGACCGGCCTTGGACGCGGCGTAGTTCGCCTGTCCGGCCGAGCCGAGGAGCCCGACGACGGAGGAGATGAGGACGACCCGGCCCTTCTTGGCGCGCAGCATGCCGCGGTTGGCGCGCTTGACGACCCGGAAGGTGCCGGTGAGGTTGGTGTCGAGGACGGAGGTGAAGTCCTCCTCGGACATCCGCATCAGCAACTGGTCCTTGGTGATACCGGCGTTGGCGACCAGCACCTCGACGGGACCGTGCTTCTCCTCGATCTCCTTGTAGGCCTGCTCCACCTGCTCGGCGTCGGTGATGTCGCAGCGGACCGCGAGGACACCCGCCTCGGTGAGCACGACGGGCGGCTCTCCGGAGCGGTAGGTGATCGCGACCTTGTCACCGTTGTCGGCGAAGGCGCGGGCGATGGCGAGGCCGATGCCCCGGTTTCCTCCGGTGACGAGAACCGAGCGGCTCATCGGATCACCCTTTCCCTAGCGGTCTGGTACGTCGAAAACCTATCGGTAGCCGCTGCTTCCGGAGCAATCGGCCCCTGACAGCGCCTTCCGCCGGGCACTGTGGGGTTCCTACAGTGAGCGGCTCCGCGG
>NZ_JBHJQP010000332.1:0-1673 GCF_042262625.1 Streptomyces sp. NPDC056347
GGCCCGCAGGCATCGGGCCCGCCCGGCTTCCGCGTGGCCGCGCGGAGTGCTGCGAGGGCCACGAAAGTCCATGGTTTCGGCACAGGAGTCCAATCGCTCCCCTTGCGCAACGACCGCCCCGACTACCAAGGTCGTCCCCGGAGTTCATTCGCAAGCCGCGCACGTCAGACCCCCCTTACGGAGGATCGATGAACGACGCAGCACAGCAGAACGACGGTACGCACCACGGCGACGAGGGCGCGATGAGCCGCCGCTCGGTCCTGCGGACGACCGCGGGAGTGGCCGGTGCCGGTCTGGGGCTCGGTGCTCTCGGCGCCCCCACCGCGAGTGCCGCCCCCGTACCGGGCGCGCGGGCCGCCGCGGACCGGGCCGCCGGGGCCCCGGAGCGCCGGGGCAGGACCATGGTGGGGGTGCCGTTCGAGCCGCGCTCCACCGTCCGGGTCGGCATCGTCGGCCTCGGCAACCGTGGCGGCAGCATGATCGACCTGTTCCTCGCCGTCGGTGGCGTGCGGGTCGTCGCCGTCTGCGACCCGGTCAAGGAGAAGGCGCAGCGGGCCGCCGCCAAGGTGACCGCCGCCGGCCAGCCGGCACCCGCCGTCTACACCAACGGCGAGGACGACTACGAGAAGCTCTGCGAGCGCGGCGACATCGACTTCGTCTACGTCGCGACGCCCTGGGACTTCCACTTCCGGATGGCGAAGACGGCGATGCTGAACGGGAAGCACGTCGGCGTGGAGTGTCCGATCGCCCTCCAGCTCGACCAGCTCTGGGAACTGGTCGATCTCTCCGAGCGCACCCGGCGCCACTGCATGCAGCTGGAGAACTG
Organism: Streptomyces sp. NPDC056347; assembly: GCF_042262625.1. Classification (NCBI taxonomy): domain Bacteria; kingdom Bacillati; phylum Actinomycetota; class Actinomycetes; order Kitasatosporales; family Streptomycetaceae; genus Streptomyces; species Streptomyces sp. NPDC056347. The sequence continues at coordinate 827 of NZ_JBHJQP010000332.1, forward strand.
CTGTTACGGGCAGAACGAGATGCGGGTACTGCGCATGGCGCACGCCGGTCTCTTCGGCGACCTGCTGCACGGGGCGGGTGCGTACAACCACGACCTGCGCGGCCTGATGTTCGATCCGGACTACTACGAAGGCCCCTGGCGCAGGCTCTGGCACACCCGGCTCCGCGGCGACCTCTACCCGAACCACGGCTTCGGCCCGGTCGCCAACTACATGGACATCAACCGCGGCGACCGCGCGGTGAGCATCACCAGTGTGGGGTCCCCGGCCCTCGGTCTCGCCGAGTACCGGGCGAAGCACATGCCGGCCGGTGACCCCAGCTGGAAGGAGACGTACATCGAGTCCGACCGGACGATCAGTCTCGTCCAGACCGCCAAGGGGCGGGTCATCCGGCTGGAGCACGACGTCTCGACCCCGCACCCCTATTCTCGGATCAACAGCCTGGGCGGTACGAGGGGGGTCTTCGAGGACTACCCCGCGCGGATCTACATCGAGCCCGACCACACCGACGACAACTGGGGCGACTTCGGGAAGTACCGGGAGTGGGACCACTGGCTCTGGAAGGAGCACGCCAATCCGCCGGGCGGTCACGGCGGGATGGACTACATGCTGGTGTTCCGGCTGATGCAGTGCATGCGGCTCGGGCTGGTCCCCGACTTCGATGTGTACGACGCGGCGACCTGGACCGCGCCGGTGCCGCTGAGCCATCTGTCCATCAAGGCGAAGGGCGCGCCGCAGCAGATCCCGGACTTCACCCGCGGTGAGTGGAAGAAGGCCCGCTCCGGCATGGACTCGGAGAACCCGGAGAAGGCCTGACCGGCCGGTACGCACGGACGGGCGGGCCGGGGG
>NZ_JBHJQP010000333.1:0-1636 GCF_042262625.1 Streptomyces sp. NPDC056347
GGGCAGCGTGAAGTCGGCCGACCTCGCCACGCTCACCCGCATCGGGACGGACATCGTGGGCGTGCGCGGGGCGGTGTGCGAGGGGGGCGACCGCAACAAGGGGCGGATCCAGCCGAGGCTGGTGCCCCCTGGGGTCAGGGGGCACCGGACGCTCCCGGCCCCGGGGCGGGGAAGGGCCGCACGCCCTCCCCGCCCGTCTCACCGTCCCGCTACTTCTCCGGCAGCAGGGCCGGGTCGAGCAGCAGGGACCGCAGCTGGTCCCGGGTCAGCGGCGGGCTCTTCAGGAGCGGGCCCTGCGCCCGCTTCCCCTCGAAGCCGGTGCTGCCGCGCACCGCCAGCACCCCGCCGTCCCGCATGGTGAGCCGGCCGTTCAGCTCCGGCCCCCAGGGCCGGTCGACGCCCTCCATCGATTCGGTCCAGGTGGTCAGCACGCTGCCGTCCGGCCGCTTCTCGTTCACGCAGTCCGGCGCGCCGGGGAACCCTCCGGCGGGCTCGCACATGTCCTGCGACCGGCCTCCGCTGCCGGTCTTCATGTAGCCGATGGTGAGGTAGCCGACGCCACCGTCCCTGCGTACGGAGAAGCTGCCGTCCAGCGGCCCCTGGAGATGCGGCATCTCCCGCTGGGAGGTGTCGCCGTCGAGAATCACGGCCATCGAGACCTCGTTCACCACCCCGACGTCCCTGGGCAGCACCTTCGCCAGGGCCTTCTCCCGGCCGCCGTTGCCGACGAGCTCGACCGGGGCCGCCACCGTGGCCTCCGGCGCCGCGGCCCGGTCCGCCCGGTCCCCCGCCGGGGCCGGGCCGGGCAGCACGGCCGCCCCGGCCGCGACGGCCGCGACCACCGCGGTCGTGACACCGACCCGGCGCCGCAGCCGCGTCCGGGCCGCCCCGGCGTACACCGCCCGTGTCGAGGTCGTCGGCTCCCCCGCGTCGTCCGCGACCCGCCCCAGCAGCTCGTGCACGTCGTTGCTCATACCAGTTCCTCCGCCATCTCGGCGCGCAGTGCCGCCAGCCCCCGAGCCGTGTGGCTCTTGACCGTGTTCTCCCGCATCCCGAGCAGTTCGGCCGTGGCCTCGACGCTCAGGTCCTCCCAGTACCGCAGCACCAGTACGGCCCGCTGCTTGCCGGTGAGCCGGGCGAGAGCCGCCCGGACCGCCAGCCCGGTGTCCGTGTCCGGCGCCCGGCCGGGGCGGTCGGGCAGTTCGCCGTACGACTGCTCCCGCCGCCAGAACCGGCGGCGGGACGCGATGAAGGTGTTGATCAGCGTCTTGCGCGCGTACGCCTCGATGTTGTCGAGCCGTCCGTACCGCCGCCCTCCGAGCACCACCTTGACCAAGGTCGCCTGGACCAGGTCGTCGGCTTCGTGCCGGTCGCCGCAGAGCAGGTACGCGCTGCGGAACAGCGCGGTACGTCTGCCTTCGACGAAGGCGTGCAGCGCGGCATCGTCATCGATCCGCATCGTCGGCGCCCCTCTCCCGGGTCCGCGGGTGCGGACCGTCTCATCCCTTCCAGTGCGGTGGGAGGCACGGCGGGTTGCAGCACGGCGGGAACAGCGGGAGGGGGGGAACGCGGGCCCCGCCCAAACCCCCACCACCCCACCCGCCCACGCACACAAAAAGGGGAGCCCCCCCGCGGT
>NZ_JBHJQP010000334.1:0-1579 GCF_042262625.1 Streptomyces sp. NPDC056347
CCCCCCCGGGGTGCGGCGGCCCTCGTCGTCTCCGCAGCCCCGTACGGCAGGATGTGCGGCATGCCAAGCGCAGAAGACACCAGCGTGCACCAGCACCAGGAACGGTCCGTCGTGCGGCCCACGCACCAGGACGAGGTCGCCGCGGCGGGCAGCGAGCTGATCGGCGGGCCTTCCGGGCGCTGGTCCCGGACAGGCAGCGCGGCGCTCCCCCCGGCGGCCGTCGTCGCCCTGGTGGCCCTCGGGACGTTCGCGCTGGGCATGGCGCAGAAGCTGCCCTGCTACAACTGGGCGTGGTTCAGAGGCGCGGGCTCGCAGTACACGCACGCCTGCTATTCGGACATTCCGCATCTCTTCGTCGCGCGGGGTTTCTCCGACGGACTCGTGCCGTACTTCGACCGGCTGCCCGGCGACATGCAGTACCTGGAGTACCCCGTCCTGACCGGGCTGTTCATGCAGGTCGCGTCCTGGCTGACGCCGGGCGGGCCGCTCCAGTTCCGCGAGCAGATGTACTGGATGGTCAACGCGGGCATGCTGATGGTCTGCGCCGTGATCATCGCCGTCTGCGTCGCGCGTACGCACCGGTTGCGCCCCTGGGACGGGCTGCTGGTGGCCCTCGCCCCGGCCTTCGCGCTCACCGCGACGATCAACTGGGACCTGCTGGCGGTCGCGCTGACGGCCGCGGCGATGCTCATGTGGTCCCGCGGGCGGGTGCTGGCCTTCGGGGTGCTCATCGGGCTCGCCACGGCCGCCAAGCTGTACCCCGTCTTCCTGCTGGGCCCGGTGTTCGTCCTGTGCTGGCGGGCGGGCAAGTGGCGGGAGTTCGGCACGGCCACGCTCGGGGCGGTGGTGTCCTGGCTGGTGGTGAACCTGCCGGTGATGCTGCTGGCTCCGGAGGGCTGGAAGAAGTTCTACACGTTCAGCGAGGAACGCGGCATCGACTTCGGCTCGTTCTGGCTGATCATCACCCAGCGCACCGGCGAGGGCATCGACGTCTCGACCGTCAACACCGTCTCGACCCTGACCACCGTCGCGCTCTGCGCGGCCATCGGCGCGCTGACCCTGATGGCACCGCGCAGACCACGTTTCGCGCAGCTCGCCTTTCTGGTCGTCGCGGCGTTCATCCTGATCAACAAGGTCTACTCACCGCAGTACGTGCTGTGGCTGATCCCGCTGGCCGTGCTGGCCAGGCCGCGCTGGCGGGACTTCCTGATCTGGCAGGCCTGCGAGGTCATGTACTTCCTGGGGATCTGGCTGTACCTCGCGTACACGACGAGCGGCGAGAAGCACCAGGGGCTGCCCACCGAGGGGTACCAGCTGGCGATCGCCCTGCACCTGCTGGGCACGCTGTACCTCTGCGCCGTCGTCGTACGGGACGTTCTCAAACCGGAGCGGGACGTGGTGCGGCGCGACGGCTCGGACGATCCGTCCGGCGGGGTGCTCGACGGGGCCCCCGACGTGTTCGTGCTGGGGCGGGCGGCGCGCCCGGAGCACCTCGCGGTCGAGGGGCCGCGGGTGGAATGGGGCGCGGAGCGGGAACCGGCTGCCGACTGAGCGAAGGCCGGGCCGCCGCCCCGTACGG
>NZ_JBHJQP010000335.1:0-1571 GCF_042262625.1 Streptomyces sp. NPDC056347
GCGCCGGACACCGCTGCCGGAGCCCGGCGCAGCGGGGGCACCGCGCCGAATGTTGCATGACCATGCGATGTGGTGCATAGTCTTCCCATGTCCAAAGTCCTCACCTCCCTCCCCACCGGCGAGCGCGTCGGCATCGCCTTCTCCGGCGGGCTCGACACCTCCGTAGCCGTCGCCTGGATGCGTGACAAGGGCGCCGTGCCCTGCACGTACACCGCCGACATCGGCCAGTACGACGAGCCCGACATCGCGTCCGTGCCCGGTCGCGCCTCCGCGTACGGCGCGGAGATCACCCGGCTCGTCGACTGCCGGGCCGCGCTGGTCGAGGAAGGGCTGGCCGCGCTCTCCTGCGGCGCGTTCCACATCAGGTCGGGCGGGCGGCCCTACTTCAACACGACGCCGCTGGGGCGGGCCGTGACCGGCACCCTGCTGGTACGCGCCATGCTCGAGGACGGGGTGCAGATCTGGGGCGACGGCTCCACCTTCAAGGGCAACGACATCGAGCGGTTCTACCGCTACGGGCTGCTCGCCAACCCGCACCTGCGGATCTACAAGCCGTGGCTGGACGCGGACTTCGTCACGGAGCTCGGCGGCCGCAAGGAGATGTCGGAGTGGCTGCTCGCGCACGAGCTGCCGTACCGGGACTCGACGGAGAAGGCGTACTCCACGGACGCCAACATCTGGGGCGCCACCCACGAGGCCAAGACCCTGGAGCACCTCGACACCGGGGTGGAGACGGTCGAGCCGATCATGGGTGTGCGGTTCTGGGACCCGTCGGTGGAGATCGCCACGGAGGACGTGACGGTCGGCTTCGAGCAGGGCCGCCCGGTCACCATCAACGGCAAGGAGTTCGCCTCCCCCGTCGACCTCGTGATGGAGGCCAACGCGATCGGCGGCCGCCACGGTCTCGGCATGTCCGACCAGATCGAGAACCGGATCATCGAGGCGAAGAGCCGCGGCATCTACGAGGCGCCCGGCATGGCGCTGCTGCACATCGTCTACGAGCGCCTGGTCAACGCGATCCACAACGAGGACACGCTGGCCGCGTACCACAACGAGGGCCGGCGGCTCGGCCGGCTGATGTACGAGGGCCGCTGGCTGGACCCGCAGGCGCTGATGATCCGCGAGTCGCTCCAGCGCTGGGTCGGCGCGGCGGTCACCGGTGAGGTGACGCTGCGGCTGCGACGCGGCGAGGACTACTCGGTCCTGGACACCACGGGCCCGGCGTTCAGCTACCACCCGGACAAGCTCTCCATGGAGCGCACCGAGGACTCGGCGTTCGGCCCGGTGGACCGGATCGGCCAGCTCACCATGCGGAACCTGGACATCGCCGACTCGCGGGCGCGCCTGGAGCAGTACGCGGGCCTCGGCCTGGTCGGCACCGGCCACCCGACGCCGATCGGTGCCGCGCAGGCGGCCTCCACCGGACTGATCGGGGCCATGGACCGGGGCGGCGCCCAGGCGATCGCCTCGCGCGGCGAGGCCCCGGACGAGGAAGCGATGCTGGACCGCGCCGCGATGGAGTCCGGCACGGACTGACACCGGCCACCGGTCGTACGGCGACGGGCCCCGGC
>NZ_JBHJQP010000336.1:0-1494 GCF_042262625.1 Streptomyces sp. NPDC056347
CCGGATCTCAGCCGACCGGCGACAGTTCCCCGGCGGCGGGCCTGTCCACGACCCCGGCGACCGCCTCGCCCCGCTCCGGGCCGAATTCCACCGTGGCCAGGACGGACGGGTGTGTCACGCTCGGGAGCACATGGCGTAACAGCGCAGAGGTCCGGACCAGCAGGTCTCCGTGCTCGGACATGGCCTGGGACATGGCCTGCACACCGGCGAAGGCCCCCACCAGAACGTCCGCCGTCTCCTCGACCGTGATCTGCGGGAGCAGCTCCCCCTGCACCCGGGCCTCCGCGAGCAGGCCCTCGAGGGACTTGGACCAGCCCGCGAACGCCCTGGTCCGATCAAGACCATGGGCCTGTGTGTCGAGCGACAGCCGGACGCCGGCCCGCACCATCGGGTCGCTCTGCAGCCGGTAGGCGTGCAACATCACCGTGTCGATGAGCTGTTGGATCTTGCAGACCTGGTCATGAACGGATTCCCGACCGTCCTGTTCGGACAGAACCCCCTGGGCCAGGGCCTCCTTGGAGGGGAAATGGAAGTACAGGGCCCCCTTGGTGACACCGGCCTTCTTCAGGATCTCGTTGATCGTCGCGGACGGGAAGCCTCGCTCCTCGAAGACCTCGGCCGCCGCGGAAAGGATCAACCTTCGGGTGCGGATAGCTCGATCTTGCTTTGCCATGAAGATCTCTCTCGTGGCTGCGGCCAATAAAAACCGTCCAGTATGTATCTTACTGCATGGTCACGTGTCCAGAGGCTTCCCGGAGGACACGTTCTGTCAGGCATCCGTTCCCGGGAGGGGAAGTGATGGCCCCGGCGGGACGAGATCCGCAGCGAGCGGCACGCCGTCCCCGCCCACCGGCCACCCCGCGCCGGCTCTCCGCAGGTGGGCCCAGGAGCACCGGGTCCCTCTGCCGTCATGGGCGGCAGCAGCTCCGGCATGCGACAAGAGGCCCGGGGGTCTCCGGTTCACCCGCGAAGGCCGAGGGGCCCCGACTCCGTGCGGTTCCACCGGATCTCAGGCGGCGCCCTAACGCTTCTCCAGCCGTCCGGCGCACCTTCGTTCCCAGAGGACCGAGGAGGGCGCGAACCGGATGCGTACGGGTCGCGGCCGCGAGGCGCTTGCCGACAGGAAGGCCTGCGTCGTCCTGTTCGGCCCCCGGAGGGCGGCGCCGGCCAGATGCATTGGGCCGCACCCATCTAGAAACCGCGCGCGCGGTTTGTTACCCTCTGTGGCCCTGGGCTCGACCTCTTTGACCTGGCCGCAGAAAGGGACTGGAGCGATATGGCGATGGTGACTGCCCCGCCACCGGCACCGCAGCCCAACGGAGCCCATGGACGCACGGCCGAGCTGCACGCGATCCATGAGCAGGCGTTGCGCGGGCCGAGCGAGAAGGCGACGGAGGCCCAGCACGCGAAGGGCAAGCTGACGGCGCGTGAACGGATCGGACTCCTCCTGGACGAGGGGTCGTTCAGCGAGGTCGAGCAGTTGCGTCGGCACCG
>NZ_JBHJQP010000337.1:0-1433 GCF_042262625.1 Streptomyces sp. NPDC056347
GGTGGTACGTACGGAGCGACGCGGGCCGCGGCCCGACGGCCCGGCCCGGTCGCACCCGGGATCCCCCCGGCCCGCCTGGGCCGGAAGAATCTTGATCAGACGTTGACGCCGAAGTCCTGCGCGATGCCGCGCAGCCCCGAGGCGTACCCCTGACCGATGGCGCGGAACTTCCACTCCGTCCCGTGGCGGTACAGCTCGCCGAAGACCATGGCGGTCTCCGTGGAGGCGTCCTCGCTCAGGTCGTAGCGGGCCAGCTCGCTGTTGTCGGCCTGGTTGACCACGCGGATGTACGCGTTGCGCACCTGGCCGAAGCTCTGCTGCCGGGTCTCGGCCTCGTAGATCGAGACCGGGAAGACGATCTTGTCGACGTCGCCCGGGACGGCCGCGAGGTTCACCTTGATGACCTCGTCGTCGCCCTCGCCCTCACCGGTGAGGTTGTCACCGGTGTGCTCGACCGAGCCGTCGGGGCTCTTCAGGTTGTTGAAGAAGACGAAGTTCCCGTCGCTGCTGACCTTGCCCTGGTCGTTCGTCAGCAGTGCGCTGGCGTCCAGGTCGAAGTCGCCACCGGTGGTGGTGCGAGCGTCCCAGCCGAGACCGACGACGACGGCCGTCAGGTTGGGCGCGGCCTTGGTCAGCGAGACGTTGCCGCCCTTGCTGAGGCTGACTCCCACGAGTCCTCCCATTGGTTTCCTTGGGGGCCGGCGGACCGCCGGCGCCTCCACTTGCGTTGGCATCCGATCAACGACTGGATCCTAGTGACCGGTTCCCGCCCGAGCAGGCTTTTCGCCGGGTCCACCACGGATCGTCCGGTGCCGGATCAGAGCGCTTCGAGCGCCTTGACGTAGTCGTTGAGGTCGCGCGCGTCCGGCAGACCGTTGACGACGGTCCAGCGCACCACGCCCTCCTTGTCGATGACGAAGGTGCCGCGCACCGCGCAGCCCTTGTCCTCGTCGAAGACGCCGTAGGCCCGCGAGGTCTCGCCGTGCGGCCAGAAGTCCGAGACCAGCGGGTACTCCAGACCCTCCTGCTCGGCGAAGACGCGCAGGGTGTGGATGGAGTCGTTGGAGACGGCGAGCAGCTGGGTGTCGTCGTTCTCGAACTTCGGCAGCTCGTCGCGGAGCGCGCAGAGCTCACCCGTGCAGACGCCCGTGAAGGCGAACGGGTAGAACAGCAGCACGACGTTCTTCTCGCCGCGGAAGTCGGACAGCCGCACGGTCCGGCCGTGGTTGTCCTTCAGCTCGAAATCCGGGGCCTTGGTGCCGACCTCGATCGCCATGGAAAGCGTCCCTTCGCTACGTTCACCGGGCTGGACCGTCCGGGTGGTCCCCACCCTACGCAGAGTCCGCGCCGGCCCGTGCGGCGCCCGCGCGGCCCCGTACGAATCCCGCGCGGGGCCGCCGCGGACGCACGAAGGCACCCGACGGCTCATGCGC
>NZ_JBHJQP010000338.1:0-1428 GCF_042262625.1 Streptomyces sp. NPDC056347
ACGCGCCAACGCCGTCAACAACACATCATTCACCTGCGTCCGATACACCCCCGGCACCCGCTGCAACAGAGCCTCGGTGTCAGCAACCGACAGGGCGACGGAGACCGTGCGGGCCGAGGCGACCGTGTTGGCGCCGCCGGGCAGGTCGACCGGGAGCTCCGGGTCGGCCTGCTCGGTGACGGAGCTCCAGTACGCTGCCTGGTCGTCGAAGCCGCCGTCCGCGGTGTGCGCCGTCAGCTCCTGCGCCCACTGGCGCACCGAAGCCGACTTCGGGCCGAGGTCGGGCGTGCGGCCTGCTGCCGCCTGCTCGTACGCGGCGGTCAGGTCCTCCAGCAGGATGCGCAGGGAGACGCCGTCGACGACGAGGTGGTGCGCGGTGAGGAGAAGCCACGGCGCGCGCCCGGCGCCCCGGCGGCCGAAGAGGACACGGACCAGCGGTCCGCCGTCGAGGTCCAGGTCCGCCTGGGCCGCAGCGGTCAGCTCCTGCCACCGCTGCTCGGCCGCCGCGTCGTCCTCGGGCAGGTCGTGCGCCGTGAGGACGTGCTCGGCGGTGACAGCGGCGAGGTCCGCGAACCGGGCCGACGCCGGGCCGGCGAACACGGTGCGGAGCGCGTCGTGCTGCGCCAGGACCGCCTCGAGCGCAGTGCGCAGGACGGTCTCGTCGGTGGCCGGGTCCAGTTCGAGGGCGAGAGACATGTTGAAGTGCTCGGGCGCCACTGGGTGCGTCTCGAAGAACCACTCCCGCGCGGGCAGCGTGGGCACGGCGCCGGTGAGCGGGCCCTGCTCCGCGGTGGTGGTCACCATGCCGTCGGTGACAGGCGCGGGCACGACGGCTGCCAGTGCGGCGATGGTGGGGTGCTGGAAGACATCCCTGGAGGACAGCGTGAGTCCGGCGCTGCGGGCCCGAGACACGACCTGGAGGCTGATGATCGAGTCGCCGCCGAGGTCGAAGAAGTTGTCGTGCACACCCACGTCCTGAAGGCCCAGGACCTCGCCCCAGACCGACGCCAGAACACGCTCCGTGTCCGTCCGCGGAGCAACACGGGCATCGTGGTCGGCGGTGAACTCGGGCGCGGGCAGGGCCTTGCGGTCGAGCTTGCCGTTCGCGTTCAACGGCAGCTCCTCCAGCACCACGAACGCGGACGGAACCATGTACTCCGGCAGCGCTGCCGCCACATGCTCACGCACAGCTCCCATGTCCACATCGGCGGCGGGGCTGTCGGTCACGAGGTAGGCGGCGAGGCGCTTGATGCCCGGCCGGTCCTCACGGGCCACGACCACTGCCCGCGTCACCGAACCGTGAGCACACAGCACGCTCTCGATCTCACCGAGTTCGATCCGGAAGCCACGCACCTTCACCTGGTCGTCACCACGACCCGCGTACTCCAGAGTGCCGTCCGCACCACGACGCACCACATCCCCCGTCCG
>NZ_JBHJQP010000339.1:0-1408 GCF_042262625.1 Streptomyces sp. NPDC056347
GCGGGGGGGCCGGTTACTCGGGGGGGGGCGGCCGGGGGGGCAAGGGGGGGGGCGGGGGCGGCATGGCCCGCCGCGCCCCAGGCCCGCAGGCTCAAGGGGCCCGGGGAGCTGGAGATCGTCGCCTTCGAGCGGGGCGGCTTCACCTCGTACTCCGCCTGCGGCATCCCGTACTGGGTCGGCGGGGACGTCGCGGGGCCGGACGAGCTGATCGCGCGCACCCCCGAGGAGCACCGGGCCCGGGCCATCGATCTGCGGATGCGCACCGAGGTCACCGGGATCGACGTCGCCGGGCGGCGGGTGCGGGCGGTGGAGCGGGACGGCGGCGAGGCGTACTGGACGCGGTACGACAAGCTCGTGATCGCGACCGGTGCCCGCCCGGTGCGTCCGGCGCTGCCCGGAATGGACGCGCCGGGGGTGCACGGGGTGCAGACCCTGGACGACGGTCAGGCCCTGCTGGAGACGCTGGACCGGGCGCCGGGCGACCGGCGGGCGGTCGTCGTCGGGGCGGGCTACATCGGTGTGGAGATGGCGGAGGCGCTGCTGAAGCACGGTTTCGAGGTGACCGTGGTCAACCGGGGCGAGCAGCCGATGGCGACGCTCGACCCCGACATGGGGCGGCTGGTGCACGAGGCGATGGACGGTCTCGGCATCACCACCGTCAACCGGGCCGAGGTCACCGCGATCCGCACCGGTCCGGACGGCCGGGTCCGGGCGGTCGTGGCGGGCGGGACGGAGTATCCGGCGGACGTGGTGGTGCTCGGCATCGGAGTGGAGCCGGAGACGGCGCCGGCGCGGGAGGCGGGTCTCCCGCTGGGCCCGCACGGCGGGCTGCTGACGGACCTGTCGATGCGGGTCGTCGGGCACGAGGACATCTGGGCGGGCGGCGACTGCGTCGAGGTGCTCGACCTGGTGGCGGGCCGCACCCGGCACATCGCGCTGGGCACCCACGCCAACAAGCACGGCCAGGTCATCGGGTCCAACGTCGCCGGGGGCTACGGGACGTTCCCGGGCGTGGTCGGTACGGCGGTGAGCAAGGTGTGCGATCTGGAGATCGCCCGCACCGGTCTGCGCGAGAAGGACGCCCGCGCGGTGGGCCTGCGGTTCGTGACGGCGACGATCGAGTCGACGGGACGGGCGGGCTACTACCCGGGGGCGCGGCCGATGACGGTGAAGATGCTCGCGGAGTACCGCACGGGCCGGCTGCTCGGGGTGCAGATCGTGGGCCGGGACGGGGCGGCCAAGCGGGTGGACGTCGCGGCCGTGGCACTGACGGCCGGGATGACGGTGGAACAGATGACCGCCCTGGACCTGGGGTACGCGCCGCCGTTCTCCCCGGTGTGGGACCCGGTGCTGGTGGCGGCGCGCAAGGCGGTGGCGGCGGTGCGCCGGGCGGGCACCGATTGAGCGG
>NZ_JBHJQP010000340.1:0-1402 GCF_042262625.1 Streptomyces sp. NPDC056347
GTCTCCCGGGCCCCGCACCGGGGTCAGGGCCGCAGGCTGCCGACGACGTCGGCCGTGGCGGCCAGGCTGTCCTGGATGGTCGGCCCCATGCTGGAGCCGGCGAGGAAGAAGCCGAGCAGCGCGCAGACCAGCGCGTGCGAGAGCTTCAGCCCGTTGCGGAGGAAGACCACTGCCAGGATCAGCAGGAGCACCACCAGTGAGATCGAAATGGCCATGGTCAACCTCCTCCGCCGCGCCCGGTAGGCGGCATTCGGCCGCCAGTCTGGCGCAGCGGAGGGGCCGTTCGGTGCCCCGGCGTGTCCGCCGATCGGGTGTTTGACCGTCCGTCATGCCCAGGGGTGGGCATCCTCGTCCGGGGCGCTTGGGTCATGGGCCCGCAGGAAGCGTTCGAGGCCCGCGAGGTCGTCGGTGTTGAGATGGTCGACCCCGGCGGCCAGCAGCTCCGCCCAGACCGCTTCCCGCTCCGGACCGGAGGTGTCGGGGGTGGCCCAGAAGCGGATGCGGCGGCCTTCCCGGTGGGCCCGGGTGACCAGGGCGCGCAGCCGGGCCCGCTCGGCGGCGGGGATGGGTCCGGCGCCCTGCCAGTCGAACACGTCGCTCCAGCTGGTACTGATCAGCGGGGCGAAGGAGGCGGGGGCCGGGGTGCCGAGGTCCTCGGGACGGCCGTCGTAGAAGGCGTAGCGGGTGCGCTGCGCCTCCATCGGGATACGGGCGGTGCGGTCGCCGGAGACGACGGGGGTGACGGCGCCGGGCCGTACCCGGCCGTGGTGGTACGACGTCAGCATGGTCCGGTAGCGCTGGAGCTGGCGGTCGAGGGCGCGGTAGGCGGCGGCGCCGTCGGTCTTGATGTCGATCAGCAGCTGCACGGGTTCGTGGTAGCCGGGGTGGACCGTGCCGTGGTGGGCCCGGACCCTGGCCCGCAGCGGGTCGAGGTAGAGCGCGGCGAGGGTGCGGGCCGGGTCGAGGCCGGTGTCCTCGTGCGCGACGAGCAGCTCGCCGTCCACCAGGAAGATGTCCGCCTCGACGCTGGTGAAGCCGTGGTCGAGCGCGTCGTACAGCGGGCGCGGGTGCAGGTAGTCGTTGTGCGCGTGAGCCCGGCGCAGTGCCCGGGGGCGGGGGCCTGGTGCCGGGCGGGAGGCGGCGGCCGTCCTCGGGTGCAGGAAGGTGCCTGCGGCCGCGGTGACGAGCGCGGCGGTGACGACGCTTCGGCGGGTCAGGGGCGCCATGGGTTCTCCCGGGGGCGAGTGAAGGACGGGCGGACGCGACCGAGTATGCGCCGATACGCACGCCAACTGGCACACGATGCCGAAGAGTTGACCGATTCGCCGTCCGCCCGTCGGTCCCCGTTCGCCGGTTCCCCGGGCGTCTGCGGGGCCCAGGGGCACGGGAGCGGGTGCCTGCC
>NZ_JBHJQP010000341.1:0-1344 GCF_042262625.1 Streptomyces sp. NPDC056347
AGTGCCGATTCCCAGTCGAAGTGGGTTTCGCTTTCCAGTTCCTCGCTTTCGCGATTCCCTTTCCGGCGAGTCCGACTCTATCAGATCCTTTCGGGCCTGACTCCCAGTCAGCGGGGTTTGTCTTCCCGGCTCTCGGGCCGTTCCGACGCTCAAACTCTAGCGGATTCTCTCGGCGACTCATAATCGAGTCTTCGAAATCAATTTCGGCATGCCGAAATTGCTCCCAATGGGAGATCCTGCTGAGTTTTGGTTGCCGCGTTCGCGGCGGGATCGGCTGTCGCAGAACCGTTCCGGCTCTGTGACAACTCGAAGAACCTTACGGACCGGTCGGGGGCGTGTCAAGCCGCCAGGTCAAGCCCTTTTCCCAGGTGCTGGACAGGGCGCCGAGCGCAGCACCGTTCACCGGGTCAGTCCAGGTCGGTGAGGCGGCCGCCGGCGTCCGGCTGGGCGTGCTCCACCCTGCGCAGCAGGCGGATCAGCATGTCGCCGAGGACCCCGCGTTCCTCACCGGTGAGGTCCTGGAGCAGGTCCTCCTCGAAGTCGGTGGCCATGCGCATCGCCTCCAGCCACTTCGTGCGGCCCTCGTCGGTCAGCTCGACGATCACGCGGACCCGGTTGGTCTCGTCCCGGTCCCGGGTGACAAGGCCCTCGCCTGCCATGCGGTCGATGCGGTGGGTCATCGCCGCCGGGGTGAGGCCGAGGCGCTTGGCCAGCTCGCCCGGTCCCAGCCGGTACGGGGAACCGGACAGGACCAGCGTCTTGAGGACCTCCCACTCGGCGTTGCTGATGCCGAGGGCGGCGAGCTGGCGTCCGTACGCCACGTTCATGCGGCGGTTCAGTCGGCCCAGGGCCGAGACGACCTGCTCGACCTGGGGGTCCAGGTCGCGGAACTCGCGCTGGTAGGCGGCGATCTGCTCGTCGAGGCCCGGTTCTTGCGGCCCGGGCTGCTCGGTGGTGTCAGGCATGGCGGGCAGTATGGCACGCCCTCCAAAGCCTTCGAAGTCCTTCGACCTATATTGTTGAGGTTCTAACTTTAGTGCTAAAGTCTTCGGGTTCGAGTCGTTCGGATGACTCGGCATGTCGTTCCGAGACCTTGAGGTAGGTGAGTGTGACCAGGGAGATGGGTGCAGCACTGCGGCGGATCCAGCTGGGCAGCGCGCTGAGCGCGTTCGGGCTGGGGTTCACCGTTCCGTATCTGTACGTCTATGTGGCACAGGTACGTGATCTTGGTGCTGGCACCGCGGGAGTCGTGCTGGCGGTCTTCGCCATGGCGGCGCTGGCCGTGCTGCCCTTCACCGGGCGGACCATCGACCGGCGCGGGCCGCTGCCCGTGCTCGTCGTCGC
>NZ_JBHJQP010000342.1:0-1250 GCF_042262625.1 Streptomyces sp. NPDC056347
CGGCCGCCGACAGCGCGGTGCGCCAGGCCCGGGAGGCGCGGGCGCTGCGGATCATCGCGGTGTCCTTCTTCGCGCTCGCCGCCTACGTGAGCGTCGACGCCGTCCGTGCCCTGGCAGGTAACGGCTCACCAAGGCGACGATGCGTAGCCGACCTGAGAGGGTGATCGGCCACACTGGGACTGAGACACGGCCCAGACTCCTACGGGAGGCAGCAGTAGGGAATCTTCCGCAATGGACGAAAGTCTGACGGAGCAACGCCGCGTGAGTGATGAAGGCTTTCGGGTCGTAAAACTCTGTTGTTAGGGAAGAACAAGTGCTAGTTGAATAAGCTGGCACCTTGACGGTACCTAACCAGAAAGCCACGGCTAACTACGTGCCAGCAGCCGCGGTAATACGTAGGTGGCAAGCGTTGTCCGGAATTATTGGGCGTAAAGCGCGCGCAGGCGGTTTCTTAAGTCTGATGTGAAAGCCCACGGCTCAACCGTGGAGGGTCATTGGAAACTGGGAGACTTGAGTGCAGAAGAGAAGAGCGGAATTCCACGTGTAGCGGTGAAATGCGTAGAGATGTGGAGGAACACCAGTGGCGAAGGCGACTCTCTGGTCTGTAACTGACGCTGAGGCGCGAAAGCGTGGGGAGCGAACAGGATTAGATACCCTGGTAGTCCACGCCGTAAACGATGAGTGCTAAGTGTTAGAGGGTTTCCGCCCTTTAGTGCTGCAGTTAACGCATTAAGCACTCCGCCTGGGGAGTACGGCCGCAAGGCTGAAACTCAAAGGAATTGACGGGGGCCCGCACAAGCGGTGGAGCATGTGGTTTAATTCGAAGCAACGCGAAGAACCTTACCAGGTCTTGACATCCTCTTGACCTCCCTAGAGATAGGGATTTCCCTTCGGGGACAAGAGTGACAGGTGGTGCATGGTTGTCGTCAGCTCGTGTCGTGAGATGTTGGGTTAAGTCCCGCAACGAGCGCAACCCTTGATCTTAGTTGCCATCATTAAGTTGGGCACTCTAAGGTGACTGCCGGTGACAAACCGGAGGAAGGTGGGGATGACGTCAAATCATCATGCCCCTTATGACCTGGGCTACACACGTGCTACAATGGATGGTACAAAGGGTTGCTAGACCGCGAGGTTACGCCAATCCCATAAAACCATTCTCAGTTCGGATTGTAGGCTGCAACTCGCCTACATGAAGCCGGAATCGCTAGTAATCGCGGATCAGCATTGCCGCGGTGAATACGTTCCCGGGC